>JABUUR010000258.1 GCA_021443065.1 Fibrobacter sp. | reverse complement strand
CAAGCCCGGGATGACAAAGGAGAAGCCCGGGATGGGTGTTTTTACTATTTTGTGGGTATGAGAAACTTTTTATTGATTGGAATTTTGTTGGCGCTGGTGGGCTGTTCCGAATCTACGGACAGGATTGAGAATAAATTAACGCCCTACCTGCAGGAGGACTTGAAGTTCATGGTGGCGGAAACCATGCGCACATCCAACAACGACAGGGAAGCCATTTTGGACACCCCCTATTACCGGGTCAAGGATTTCCGTTTGTTCGAAGGCGCCGAGTCCAGAATCTACGCCGCCTATGCCGAGGTGGACTTCTTTATTTTCAAGGACATTGCCATGCACGAGAAACGCAAGTACCGCTACGACGTTCATGGGCGTCACTGGGACCGATATTTGAAAACGTTAAAATTTGGTAAAGATACCGTTCCTTAATAATTTGTTTTTACTTAAATAATTATATTTATTTCGGTTAGTTTCATTTTAAAAAAGGACGAGTCCCTTGTTTGGTCTTTTCTCTTGCGATATTGGTATAGACCTTGGCACTGCTAACACGCTGGTTCACGTTGCAGGTCAGGGTATTGTAATTAACGAACCTACCGTGATTGCTGTGGACAGCAAGAACAACCGCGTATCCGCCATCGGTTTCGAAGCGAAAAAGATGCTGGGCCGTACCCCTGGCGAAAGCCGTGCCGTGCGCCCCATGCGTGACGGCGTGATTGCCGATTTCGAACTGGTGGAAAACCTTCTCCAGACATTCATCAAGCGCGTCCAGAAGTATCCCTTGTGGATGGTAAAGCCCCGCGTCGTGGTGGGGGTCCCTTCGGGCATTACCGAAGTGGAAAAGCGTGCCGTGATTGATGCCGCCAAGCAGGCTGGTGCCAAGGAAGTCCACCTGGTTCACGAACCTATGGCTGCAGCCATAGGCATGGGCATTCCCGTAGAAGACCCCGTGGGCAACATGATCGTGGACATTGGCGGCGGAACCTCCGATATTGCGGTGATCGCCCTGAATGGAACCGTATGTAACGCCTCCGTGCGGGTTGGCGGTGACGAAATGGACGAAGCCATTGTCCGCTACCTGCGCAACATGTACAACCTTTGCGTGGGTGAAAGCACTGCGGAACAGATCAAGATGCAGATCGGCTCTGCCAGTCCCCTGGACGAGGAACTTTCCATGGAAGTGAAGGGACACGACTTTATCGCCGGCATGCCTCGCACCATGACCATCAACAGCGCCGAAATCCGCGAAGCCTTGAACGAACCTGTGACTGCCATTATCGAGGCGGTCAAGCAGGCCTTGAGCATTACTCCTCCGGAACTTTCTGCCGATATCTACGACAAGGGCATTATCATGACCGGCGGTGGTTCCCAACTTCGCGGTTTTGACGAACGCATCCGCAAGGAAACGGGCCTGTCCGTGAATGTGATTGACGAAGCCTTGATTTGCGTCTGCAAGGGTGCTGCCCGCATTCTCGAAGACTTGGACAAGTACCGCCCGGTTTTAATCGCTTCATCTAATTAAACAAAAACTGAAGTTCGATGTTTAGGGCTTTTCGCTTTATAATCGACTTGTTTACCCAAAGGCATGGCATTGTGGCCTTTGTCTTTTTTCTGCTGTTGGGTCTGCTGATGCGCCAGGCTCCGACTACGGTGCGCCAGGGTGTCGTGGCGACAGCTCTGGGAACGGTTTTCTATCCGGCACAGCTGGTCGCTGCTTCATTAACGTCTTTCCGTGCGGTGGCCGACGAAAACGAACAGCTGAAGGAGGAAAACGCCCGCCTCCGTCAGGAGACCTACCATGCCCGCGAGGGCCTGCAGGAATTGGCAAGACTTCATACGCTAGTCCGTTTCGACGACAAGTGGGATTTCCCGATCGTAACCTCCAGGGTGGTGGGGCACAACCCCGGCCGTTTCTTGACTACGCTGGTAATCAACCGCGGTACTTATCATGGTGTCAAGGAGGACATGCCTGTGTTCTCAATGAACGGTCTCGTAGGAAAAATCACGAAGGCCGCCATGACACACTCCCGGGTGCAGTTGCTTGTGGACCCCAACCTTAAACTTTCGGTGATGGAACGGAGAACCCGTGTGGTAGGCTTTTTGGAATCCAAGGACGGGCACATGCTTACCGCCATGGTTCCAACCCACGCAGGTATCCAGGTGGGCGATACCCTGGTGACCTCCGGGCTGGGGGGCATTTTTCCCAAGGGCATTCCCGTGGGGACGGTGCAGAACGTGCGCAAGGCCGACCTGGATGTGATGCGTTTGATGGATGTGGCTCCGTTCCAGGAGTTCTCCATCCTCGAAGAAGTCTTTGTGATGGAGAAGGAACCTGACTGGGTCATTCGGGAGTTGCTTGATGAGTAATTTGAAATGGCTTAAGGTTTTGATCTTGTTCGTACTGACCTATGCGCTCCAGGTTTCTGTGGCGGAGTGGTTGAAGATTTTCGGTGTGGGCCCGGACTTCGTGGTTATCTTTGTGGTGGCTGTGGCCATTAAGCGGGGGCCTGCGGCGGGCTGTTTCTGGGGCTTTTTGGCCGGCTTTGCGCAGGACGTGTATGCGCCTGTGGAATGGCTGGGGGCGAGCTCCATTTCCATGACTGTCCTTGGCTTTGTGGTGGGGCAGTTGGAAGAACGTTTTTTGACTTTGAACTTGCCTGCAAAAATCGGCGTTCTGGGTTTTGGATTTTTTGTCTGCGACATGATTTACTTTGGCATTACGGGGCTGTCCAAGGAAATAATCACCAACCTTTTCTTGACCCAGACCTTGCCTGAATGCGCTTACACCATGTTTGTGGGTGGAATCGCCTTCTATCTTGATTTCGGCAAAAAGAAGAAGCATGCTTAACTTTGAGACGGAAAACGAACTTCAGCAGACAAAGAACTTGCATGCCTTGATTTTTTTGGCGTGCGTTGTTCTTTTGTTTGTAATTTTGCTGGTGCGGCTTTTTTCGTTGCAGTACACCCATTACGACGAGAACCTTCAGCGTTCCGACAACAACAGAATCCGTAAGGTGGAACTGATTGCGGAGCGCGGTTTTATTTACGACCGCAATGGAGAAATCCTGGTCCGCAATCGTCCGTCTTACCAGATTGCCATTCAGGCGTCGAACCTGCCTCGCAAAAAGGCGGCGCGGGATACGGTGTTCAACAGGCTGCTCCAGATTCGCGATACCAAGGGGGTGCGCCTTTTTGACTCCCTTTCCCTGGACACTGCATTCCAGCGTTCTCGATGGATCAAAACCCGACCTATTCGACTGCTGGAGGACGCTTCCCCGGAACAGATTGCGATGATCGAGGAGCATTCCTCGGAATTGCCCGGCGTTGTTACTGTTATCGAGTCCAGGCGCGAATATCCTTATGGGACGCTTGCCTCCCATGTGCTCGGGTACACCAGTGAAATTTCTGAGGATCAGTTGAAGCAGCCTGAATATGAAGACTACTCCCAGGGAGACCGTGTGGGCCAGAAGGGCCTGGAACAGGGATACGACAGGGAGTTCCGCGGCAAGAACGGCATGAAACTTGTGGAAGTGAACGCCTCGGGCCGCGAGGTGGGAGAGGTTTCCGGCGTGGAAGGCACTAAGCCTGTTCCCGGCCTGCACCTGGTTTCTACCTTGGATTTGAATTTGCAGAAGGCCGCCGAGGAGGCTATACCGGACAGCGCGAAGGGAGCCATTGTGGCCCTGGACCCCAATACGGGGGAAATTCTTGCCATGGTCAGTTCGCCCCGCCTGGACCCGAACATTTTCTCCCTGAAACGTCGTGAAAGAAACAAGGGCTGGGCGCAGGTGGCGCTGGATTCCATGAGGCCGTTGACAAACCGCGCTATTTCTGGAACCTACCCTCCGGCTTCTATCTTTAAGCTGGTGTCTGCGGGGGCGGGCCTGGAAAGCGGAATCCTTACGGAGAACAAGTACTACCCCAAGCCTTGTACCGGGGGTTACCAGTATGGTACACGCTACCAGAAGTGCTGGGGAGTTCACGGAAACCTGAATGTGGTGAATGCGATCAGGCTTTCTTGCGATGTGTTCTTCTATCAGGAAGGGCTCGATGTGGACATGGCCCGCATTAACGAGTTTGCCCGCCGTTTCGGCTTGGGGGAGGAGCCCTTGGGCGTAGACATTCCCGGCGAGAAGGCGGGATGGCTTCCGGATTCCGTGTCTTTCAATAAACGCAACAAGCGCCTGGGCTGGCGCTGGGCCCGCGGCTTGATATTGAACTTGTCCATCGGTCAAGGCCAGCTTGTAACGCCCTTGCAGCAGGCCACCTTGATCGGGGCTCTGGCTACCAACAAGGGGGTGTACCGCCCCCACTTTATGAAGGAACTTCGTGACCACCAGGGAAATGTGGTGCACCGTTACGAGCCCGAAATTATCCGTCCGGGCAACATGAAGCCTTACACCCACCGGGTTCTTTTGAACGCCATGGACTCCGTGGTGAACCACCCCGGGGGCACGGGAAAGCGTGGGGCCATTCCCGGTATTCGCGTGGGGGCAAAGACGGGTTCCGGTGAATGGAAAAAGGGCGAAAAGACCCACGCATGGTATGCGGCGGTGGCCCCGCTGGAAAAACCGGAAATTGCAGTGGCCGTGATTATGGAAGCCGCGGGCGGAGGTGGCGCGGTTTCGGGACCCATAGCCCGAAAGGTAATGATGGCCTACTTCGAGGCGAAGAAAATGATAGAAGTTTCCCCAGAAGAAAAAGCCGATTCTACGGGGATTGTGGCAAACAAGGAGGATGAAGAATGAATTCCGGAAAATTCGTGCCACATTCCTTTAGGTTTGACGGATTCTTTATCGCCCTGGTGCTCGCCTTGATGACTTGCGGCATCACGTTGGTGTATTCTGCCACCGTCTCCGACGAAATACCTGTCTTTGATACTTTCTGGTTCAAGCAGATTACGTATTTCCTTTTGGGTCTAGGCATTGCCGCCGCATTGACCTTTGTACGCATTGACTGGATGAAGAGGGTCGCAGTCCCGTTTTATGTTGTCTCCCTGATCTTGCTTGTGGTTGTGCTGTTCTTTGCAGGCGACGTGGTGAAGGGGGCTGGCCGTTGGATCGACCTTGGGCTATTCAAGTTGCAACCTTCGGAATTTGCAAAGATAGCCTACCTGCTGGTGATTTCTTACTGGCTGTCCAGGCATCCGGTGAGCCTGGACAAGGTGAAGACTTTTGTTGTCCCCTTCTTTTTATTTATTGTCCCTTTCGCATTGGTATTGAAACAACCCGACTTGAGTACGGCGCTGGTGTTCATTGCCGTGACCATGGTGGCTTTCTTCTTTGCAGGCTTGTCTGTTGCCGATGTTTTTTTGATTGCAAGCCCCGTCTGTTCGGTGCTGTTCTCCCATTCCCAGGACTTCGAATACCAGGTTTTGTGGGGATTGCTGATTTTTGCGGTGGTGGCGACGCTTTTTCGCCGAAAGTTGCCCAAGGTCTTGAGCGGCATATTCCTGTTTACGAACATTCTGGCGGGTTACGCAAGTTCCATGGTATGGAATATGCTGGAGCCTCACCAGCAGAAGCGAGTGAATACCTTCCTTGACCCCATGAGCGACCCCCTGGGAGACGGTTACCAGGTGCTCCAGTCCATGACCGCCATCGGTAGCGGGGGCCTTACGGGCAAGGGGTTTGGCAACGGGACCCAGACGAACCTTGCCTTTTTGCCCGAGGAACACACGGACTTTATCTTTAGCGTTCTGGGCGAGCAGTTCGGTTTTGCGGGTTGCGCCTTTGTGCTTGTCCTTTATGCGCTGTTCCTTTGGCGTGCAACCTCCATTTGCAAGTTGACCTCGGATTCCTTCGTCACCTTGATGGTCATGGGGGCTTCTACGATTTTTCTGTTCCACATTCTGGTGAACATTGCGATGACCATCGGGCTTATGCCCGTGACTGGTCTGCCTCTGCCGTTCTTGTCTTACGGCGGATCCTTTGCCCTGACTTGTTCTGTGCTGGTGGGGGTCTTGGTCTGCCTGCGTTACCAGGGCAGCCGCCGCATGTAGGCTGATTATCGGTTGTCGGCAGTCGGTTGACAGTAGTGAGGTTCGGCGTAAACGCCTGGAGGCATGAGGTTTGAGCTCAAAGTGAGCGTAGCTATACAAGACTTGCCAATTTATTGG
>JABUUR010000186.1 GCA_021443065.1 Fibrobacter sp. | reverse complement strand
GGCAGGGTCAAGCCAGGGACATTAGGTTGTGACCGCGGGATTTTCCGCTCACCCCAGGCTGTCCAAAATCTCGTAGCGTTCGTATGCCTTTTCCAGCTCGGATTCACGGGTGGAGATTTCCTGCTGCAACTCCACGATGCGCTGGGCGTTGGTGAACACCTCGGGCTTGCCCAGTTCGGTCTGACGTTCTGCAATTTCGTTTTCCAACCTCTCGATTTTTTCGGGAAGGGCGGCGTACTCACGCTCCTCGTTGTAACTGCGCTTTTTCTTTTTTGCACCTGGGGCGGTTGGCGCGCAGTTCAAATCCTCGTCTGCAGCAGAACCCGGTGCAAGTTTCGCAGTTTCCCGTGCCGCATTTTTTTCGGCTGCAACTCGCGCAAGTCCTATGGTTTCCTTGTCGCGGATTTTCTTGTTGGCCTCGTAGTCGCTGTATCCGCCCACGGCCTCAAAGACATTCCCGTTTTCCTCGATGGCAAAGATGCTCGTGGCCACCGAATCCAGGAACGCGCGGTCATGGCTCACGGTAAGGACGGTGCCCTTGTACTCTGCCAGAAGTTCCGCCAAAAGGTCCAGGGTTTCCATGTCCAGGTCGTTGGTAGGCTCGTCCAGCACCAGCACGTTGCTGGGGTGGCTAAAGAGGCAGGCCAAAAGCAGACGGTTGCGTTCACCGCCGGAGAGCGCACTGATGGGGCCCCGGGCCCTGTCCGCGCTAAAGAGGAAGTCTTGCAGATAACTTAAAACATGGCGTTTTACGCCGTTCAAGGTAATGTAGGCCTGGCCGTCGCCAATATTCTCGACGAGGGACTTGTCTTCGCGCAAGCGGGTGCGCATCTGGTCGAAGTAGGCAATTTCAAGATTGGTCCCCAGGCGAACATCACCTTCGTCGGGGGCGAGTTCTCCAAGAATCAGCCGCAGAAGGGTTGTCTTGCCGGAACCGTTTGGGCCCACAATGCCTATGCGGTCGCCGCGGCTGACCTCGGCGCTGAAATTCCTGATGAGGGGTGCGCCGTCATAGGCGTAAGTCACTGCGGACAAGCGGGCCACCATGCGGCCGGAGCGCTCCGCCTCCGTAATCTGCATGTTCACGGAGCCTACGCGGGTGCGGCGTTCGGCCCGTTCCTCACGCATCCGGATGAGGGCGCGAACACGGCCTTCGTTTCGGGTGCGGCGGGCCTGGATTCCCTTGCGGATCCAGACTTCTTCTTCGGCCAAGCGCTTGTCGAACAAGGCGTTCGCCTTTTCTTCTTCGGCTAGGGCCTGGTCGCGAAACTGCACGAACTTGTCGTAAGGGAAATCCCAACTGCGGACGCGGCCACGGTCCAGTTCAAAAATGCGGGTGGCCACGCGACGCACGAAGGAGCGGTCATGACTGACGAACATCACGGCACAGTTCAGGCGGGTGACAATGCCCTCCAGCCATTGTATGGCGGGAATATCCAGATGGTTGGTAGGCTCGTCCAGCAAAAGCAAATCGGGGTCTTCTGCAACCGCCCGGGCAAAAAGCACGCGGCGTTTCTGGCCACCGCTAAGGCTGTCGTACATGGCCTCGGCATCGATGCCCGTCTTTCCGAGAATGGCCTCAGCATGGGCGTTGTGGACTTCGTCTCCGGCCAGTCCCTTGTCCCAGCCCGTTGAACTGCCGGCATCCACCTTGCCCATCACGATGTCGCGGACAGTTCCTTCGATGTGGGCCGGGATTTCCTGGATCATGCGGCTTACGCGAAGGCCAGCCTTCTTAACCACATCGCCGGAATTGTACTCCATCTCCCCCGTCAATACCTTCAACAGCGTGGACTTGCCTTCGCCATTGCGGCCCACCAGACAAATGCGGTCCCCAGGTTCCACGTCAAAAGTGACATTATCCAAAAGAGGGGCGGAGCCCCCAAGACGCAACAGGATGTTTTGGGCAGAAAGTATAGGCATGGCGCAAAAATAGTTTTTTAAACGGCTTTCTAAACAGCGCTAAATTGTATATTTCCTCCCAATGGAACTGGTAAAGATCATCACCCTGGGGCTTTTTGCCGCGGCACCCCTCATGTCTGCGGAGTCCTCCGCACAAGACAGCCCTGCAAGCTCCCCCAAGAATATATCCGAGCCTGAATCCGAGCATTTTCAACGGTTCACGGCACTGCCGGTGCTAGGCTACTCCGAAGAAACAAAACTCCAGTTCGGCGCCATGGGCATCGTTTTCTTCAAGCCCCAGGAAAAGGGAGGCAAGGTAAACGAAATCGACGTTTCCGCCATGGGTTCCACCCGCAAGCAGTTCCAGTTCCTGATCGAGCCTTACTACTATCTCCACCACGACCAGGTGGCAATCAAGGCCGACCTGCGGTATCAAGACTGGGTCGCCAGCTACTTCGGTACAGGCAACAACCCCGACATAAACAAGTTCGTTCTGTTCGACCGTGAAAAATTCAAGTTCGGAACCCGCGTGGAATCCAGCGTGGGCATTCCAAAATTCCTGCGATACGGTGCAGAAATCCATGTGGAACATTCCCGCATAGACTTTAGAAAAAAGAAGGATGATGCAGACAACATAACACTGCCCGACGAACACTCCGGATGGAGAAACGGCGCAGGCTACATCTTGGGTCTGGACACCCGGGACAACTTGAACTGGAGCCGGCACGGTTTTCTGGTACAGTGGCAGCAGATGTTCTACAGCGACGTTCTAGGGGACTATGAATTCGACACCGAATCCTTGGATATCCGGGGCTTCACCTACCTGTTCTGGAAAACATCCATGGCCGTAGGCGTCCTGTGGCAGCGGGCAAACGGCGACGTTCCCTTCGACATGCTGGCCGGCCCCGACGGAATCAAGCGTTTCCGCGGGGTTGAAAGCCTTTACTTCAACGACAGGCAAGCCTTGATCCTCCAGGCGGAACTGCGGAAATTTTTGGCCTGGCGCCTTGCCGGGACAATCTTCTACGAGGGCGGAAAATCCGGCGACCATTTCAGCGAACTCTGGCGCAACAAGTGGCACCAAGCCGTAGGCTTCGGAGGGCAACTGGCGTTGAACCTCAAAGAGCAACTCTACGCCCGGGGCGAATTCAGTTGGGTGGATTTCGACCACCTGGGCATGACGGTTTACCTCAGGCACTCTTTTTAAAAGTTTTCACTTGAAAAAAAATTCACTTGAGGAAGTTCCCCATTAAAATAAGCGCGGGTCCGAAGACCCACGCTTACCATTTGAGATAGAACAGACTTTAAAACCTAGTCTTGGATCTTTGTCCAGTTCAGCACGCCCTTTTTCATAAGGTAGCAGTAGCCGGCTTCGAGAATAACCAAAAAGCCCAACAGGACATAGAGGAGTTCCCAACCGCCAGCCAGGAACTGGATGGTCCAGGGGTAGAGGAATGCCACTTCCAGGTCGAACACCAGGAACAGCATGGCGACCATGTAGTACTTGACCGGGTAACGCTCGTTGGAGGTGCCGGAAACATGGGCGATACCGCATTCGTAGGAAGTTCCCTTGATAGCGGTATCCTTGATTTTACCCGGATGAAGAATCCAGTTTGCCAAAAGCAGGATAGCGGGGACGCAAATAGCCAGGATGACCAGGATGGTCATGGCGAAGGTGGTGTCGAAAATTTCAACGTTTGTCATAGTGGGAAAAAAGATAGTAAAAAACTTTTTTCTAGTAATGGGGAGATTTGTAAACTATATTTGATTTCATGAGAAAATTAACTGCATTATTGGGTATATTGGGTGCGGTTGGAATGTACACGGCCTGTTCGAACGATACAATTTCTGCACCGGTCGATGGCGACAGCCAGGCTACTTTAAGTTCTTCTAGCGTCGATCCAGACGATGACGGCGAAGCTTCTTCCAGCGCCACAGCCGTAGGCAAGTCATCCGCTTCCGGGACCAAGGATTCCGTGGTCCACCAGACGGTGATCATCACCTCCGCCGGCAGCCGCGTGGTGCCCTACTCCAGCAGCGGAACCTTCTGCTGGACCGAAAAATGCGAAAAGGACGCTGCAAGCGCAGCCCCTAAAAGTTCTTCTTCAATTTCCATCCAGGTGACCATGTCCTCCGAGGCCCAAACTCCGCCCACAGTCACCGAAACCAAGATGATCGACCAGCGCGACCAGAAGGAGTACAAGCTGGCACGCATAGCAGGGCTCCACTGGATGACCGAGAACCTGAACTACGAGACCAAGACAGGCTACTACTGCTCTTACGGGGAAAACACCGGCCTGTGCGGTAAATATGGCGGTTTCTACGCCTACGCCACCGCCCAGCGGATCTGCCCCGAAGGCTGGAGGCTGCCCACCAAGGCAGAAGTCCTCGCCGTAGACGAAGTAGTCGATCAGGACTGGTGGACCATCGGTGGCCGTTTCAAGTACGATAACGACGGCCCTACGGCCTACGGTCTTGAAAAAGAACAAGGGTACATTTGGATTGAAAGCGAGGACGGCTTCAGTTCCTGGCGCGTCGAGGATTACGACGAAAAGAAAGACCACGATTTCCAGGGTAGCGATGCTGCCGCCGGCCGTGCCTACAACGTCCGTTGCGTCTCCGAGCAGTAAGCCCTCGACTCAACCCACCATTCAAAAATCCTTAAGAACTCTTAAAAAAGTGTCCCGCCGGCGAATTACCGGCGGGGTTCTTTTTTGGTGAATCTTTTAATCCTGGCGGAGTGAATCAATGTTTTTGGATTCCACTACGGCTCATCCCTTCGTCCAGGAGGAGCGAGAGGTTCTTTAGGTCCTGCTCCATGGTCTCGTAGTAGATTTTTGCACGACGCAACTGCTTGCGCAATTCGAAAATCTCCGACGTAAGTTCGACAGCCAACAAAGCAAGACGCTTGCGATTTTCCATCTGGAACTTTGCCGAACGGTCGAACCGCTGGTCAATAAAATCGCTAATCTCCTTCAATTCCGCATCGGGCAAGTCCGTGCGGATCTGAATGCTTTCTTGTGCAACGACGACACTTACAGATCTGAGAGAATCATTATCGGCCATTACTTCATTCCTACGCCAAACGGATCATCGTCCATAAGGCGGTTTATCCAAAAAAATTTGTTTGCGAGCCTCCGTAACTCGCAGAGGGTCCCTTGACATCCTCTTCCTTTTCGTCGGCGGGGTGAACCTCGATAACAGGGACATCCTCTTCGGCGGTTTCTTGTTCTACGAGATCTTCCTCAAGGGATTCCCGCTCCACAGGTTCCTCGGTCTGCTCCAGGGTAAGGTCGGTACCCAGTTCCGTTTCGATGGTGGCCACCAGTTGGCTGAATTTTTCCTGGGCTTCGGCGATTTCGTCGGCCTGGGCCTGGAGTTGGGCGTTGAGGGATTCGATCAAGCCGATTTTTTCTTCCAATTCAGACTTCAGGGAGCCGTTTTCTTCGGAAAGTTGCAGCACCTTGGATTCACCTTCCTGAACCTGGGCCTGGCAAGCCTGAAGGGCCTCGGCACTTTCGGCACACTTGGCCTCGTATTCCTTGATGCGGTCGGCACTTTGCTGCAAAAGGCCTACGCACTGTTGGAGTTTTTCGTCCTTTTCGCCAAGTTTAGCCTTGAGGTCCTCGATTTCCAGGTCCTTGGTGTTCAAGGACTGGGTTCGGGACTGGTTTTGGTTTTGTTCCTCGTTCAAGGCGGCCTGGCATGCCGCAAGATTTTCGTTGGCCTTTTCCAGGAGCATGCTCTTGTCTTGGTCGGAGGCCTTGGATGCAGCCAACTGCTGTTTTAAGGACTGGTTTTCTTCTTTGAGGGTGCGAACAGTACTCAAAACCCCTTCGATCTTTTGGGAAAGTACATTTACCTTTTCAAAATTCATCTTTGCTCCATGAATTGAATATTTGAGGGAATAATTAACATCTATAAAATAACTAAAAATTTTGTAGTGAAAACCTAATTTTTTTTAAATTCTTGCTATTGTGATTTCCGTTAACGAACATATACAACGCAGACTTGAAGAGCTCCCCGACAGGCCCGGCGTGTACATCATGAAAAACGCCGGCGGTAAAATCATTTACATCGGGAAGGCCAAGGTCTTGAAGAACCGCGTCCGCAGCTACTTCGACGGAACGGAACACAACGGTCACCGGGCGGCCACCCTCATGCTTCCCTACATCAAAGACATCGAGTGGATTATCACAGAGACCGAGGAAGAAGCCCTCATCCTGGAAGCGAACCTCATCCGAAAGCACACCCCCAAGTACAACGTGCT
>JABUUR010000057.1 GCA_021443065.1 Fibrobacter sp. | reverse complement strand
ACAACCACATTTTTTTTGCATTCAGCCTATGCGTTGAAAATTATTTAGGACAGTAGTGAGTCCTTTGTTTTTTGCGGCGACAGAGGACTAAATGTGTAATTTGCTTGAAATAGTCCTTGTTCTTCAGGCAAATATCTATAACAAAGTAATAAAATTGATGTGCAAACGCAGATTTCAAAGGACTAAATACGCCTGCCACTGACATTTAGTCCTTGATTTCAACGATAAAACATTTAGAACAACGTAACAACTTTGTTCTTAGTGCATAATTTAAAGGACTAAAACGCAATCTTCCGCGCTTTAGTCCTCGATTTCTTTGTCACGGTAAAAATTTAGTCGTTGACCAGTTTTACGAATTCGCGGCACACTTCTTCGGGATTGGACTTGCCGAATATGGCGGAGCCTACAACGAAAATGTTGGCTCCTGCTTCCTTGCAGGCGAGGATGTTGTCCAGCTTGACACCTCCATCAATCTGGATGTCAAGTTCCGGCTTCATCTGGCGAAGTTCACGGATCTTGTCCAGGCAATAGGGTATCAGGCTCTGCCCGCCGAAACCCGGATTCACGCTCATCACAAGGACCATGTCCACAATGTCCAGCACATGCTTGACACATTCGAGAGGCGTTGCCGGATTGATGGCAACAGCCGGCTTGACGCCCAGTTCACGAATCTGATGCAGGAGGCGGTCCAGGTGGTTTGTAGTTTCGGCGTGGACGCTGATGAGGTGTGCGCCCGCCTTGGCAAATTCTGCGACATAATTTTCAGGATTGGCAATCATCAAGTGGCAATCCAGGGGTAACTTGGTCCCTTTGCCCACGCAGGCGGAAATACCCGGGCCAAAACTGATATTGGGGACAAAATTCCCATCCATGATGTCCAGGTGGACGAGGCCTGCGCCTCCGTTTTCAATGGCCTTGAGTCCGTTACCCAATTCCAGAAAATTTGCGTTTAAAACGCTAGGTGCGATAATTTGCTTCATGGTCCATAAGTTAGAAATTTTCCCCGGTGCTCGCAAGGCTTTGCCTCCCTGGTTTTTCCTTGGCTTCCCCTGCCAAAAAACAATAGCCAGATAAATTTTTATTTACTATCTTTGGCAGCAAATTATATTAAGGAGAAAAATATGTCCAAAGGTACAAAGACCGTAGTCGCCAAGACTTCTGCTAAAAAGACTGAAGTCGAAAAGAAATCCGCAGCAAAGTGCGCAGCACCTAAGGCTGCCGCTCCCAAGGCTGCAAAGTCCGCTGCCGAAAAAAAGACTGCTGCAAAATCTGCTGCTCCTAAGGCCGCCGCCCCCAAGGCTGCAAAGCCCGTCGCCGAAAAAAAGACTGCAGCCAAGAAGCCTGCTGCACCTAAGGCAGTCAAGAAGGTCACTGTCGCTCTCGAAGCCGATTGCCCGCTGGCCACCACCGTTTCCGTCGCAGGCTCCTTCAACAGCTGGATTGTTGACGTCGACATGCTCAAGAAGGATAAGAAGTCCGGCCTCTGGAAAATCAAGCTGGAACTTATTCCTGGCGAATACGAATACAAGTTCGTTTGCGACGGCAAGAACTGGGACGAAGGCGCCAACAAGGTAATCAAGGTCTAATTTGGCGCGGGTTTGATACCGCCCCGTAAAAAAGCCCTGTACAAGAATATGAAAAATACAAATATCCCCGAAGAACAGTTTGTGAAGGCCGCCGCCCAGTTCGGCACGCCCCTTTGGATTTACGACCGCGCCACCATCGAACAGCGCTGCAAGGAAGTAAAGGTTTTCGATAACGTCCGCTTCGCCCAAAAGGCATGCCCCAACCTCAGCGTGATTTCGTTGATCCGCAAGCAGGGTTGCGTGGTGGACGCCGTCAGCGCAGGCGAAATCGTCCGCGCACTCAAGGCAGGCTACAAGGGCGGTTGCGAAAAGGGCAAGGTGCCAGAAATTGTCTATACCGCGGATATTTTCGACAGGGACGCCCTGGAACTGGTAAAGGAACACAACATCGCCGTGAATGTGGGTTCCCCCGACATGATCCAGCAATTGGCAGATGCCGGCGTAAAGTCCGAGCTCACCATCCGCGTAAATCCTGGCTTTGGCCACGGTCATTCCCGCAAGACCAATACCGGTGGCGACCTTTCCAAGCACGGCATCTGGCACGAACAGATCAAGGACTGCGTAAAGCTTGCCCAGGCAAACGGGATGTGGATTACGGGCCTTCACATGCACATCGGTTCCGGTTCCGACTTCGAACACTTGGCATCGGTGGCAGAGGCCATGTGCGACGCCAGCCGCCGTCTGGGTTCTCACCTGCGTACCATCAGCGCAGGGGGCGGCCTTCCCATTGAATACCACGAAGAAAACAAGGGCCCCCATATCGACATGGCTGCCTACTACGGCATCTGGGACAAGGCCCGCAAGAACATCCAGCAGAGCATCGGTCACGATGTTCATCTGGAAGTGGAACCGGGCCGCTACCTGGTGGCGGAAAGCGGTTACCTCATGGCAGAAATCCGCGCGGTCAAAAAGCAGGGCGACAACCTGTTCTACATCGTGGACGCGGGTTTTACCGATCTTGTGCGTCCCAGCTTCTACGGAAGCTACCACCAGATTTCCGTCATCGCCCGTGACGGCCGCGAACTGAACGAAACCGTGGACGCAGTTGTGGGCGGCCCCCTTTGCGAAAGCGGCGACGTTTTCACCCAGGAGGAAGGCGGTTTCGTGGTGACCCGCAAGCTGCCCAAGGCCCAGGTGGGCGACCTCCTTGTGCTTCACGACGCAGGTGCCTACGGCGCTGCAATGTCCAGCAACTACAACAGCCGCCGCTATGCAGCCGAAGTGATGTACACCGCCGGCGAGATGAAGGTTGTCCGCGAAAGGCAGAGCTTCGAGCAGCTGCTCCAGAACGACCGTATCATCGAGTTCTAAAACTTCGGGCGAAACCCCGACGACGTTCAAGCGACGTTCATGTGAACCCCTGGCGCCATTTCGGCGAAGCCTAATCGACGTATGGCTTAGGAAGTACGGCCTTGCGGCTCAGGTAGCTAAAGGTGACCTAAAATATTGCATAGCAAAATAACCCGCGGGAATGCTCCTGCGGGTTACTTTTTGGTTGTTGGAGAGAATCTTCGTTTTTTTGCCTCGCGCAGTCCTGACCAGCGTCCAGTTGAAGTTTGTCCGATCCAGCGGCGCGCAGCCTGGCCCTATGTCACCTCGATGCACGCTCGATAAAACTGCTCCCTACTTCAGGTTGATCTTGCGGATCATCATCAGCGTGCCCCGCCCAGACAGGACTCTTGCGAAGTAGGTGCCCGCGGTCATGCCTTCCAACGAAATTGTGGCATTGCCGTTTACCGCAGCCGTCTTCACGTTACGTCCCTTGGAGTCCGTAAGCACTACGTGGGAGCCTGCAGGCGCACCCACCAGCAGTCTTCTGCCTGCCAGTTGCATGCTTGCCATGCTGGAGACGTTGCCTACGTTCACCCTCTTGATGTTCTGCACCACGGTACCCTTGGGTGCACCTACGATAGTGCCGCGCCCTACGGTACTCATGTACACGACACCGTAGGTATTCATGTCGCCTATGACAAACTTGCCGTTGCCGGGTCCGCCAAACTGGTGCATGTCGTCGTTGACCCGTTCAAAGGTCTTGCATTTGTCTGTACTGCGGTAGATGCCGATGGTGGAGTACTTGTATTCCTTTCCGCCCCATTCCTTTTCGCCCACGTATTCGCGGGTGCCGCCCCAAATGTAAACGGTCTCGTAATCGGAGCCCTCTGCGGCCTTGCCGATGCCTACCGCAGTGGCCGTACCCACGATGTCGCAGTCGCTCCAAGTCTTGCCGCCGTCTTCGGTATAGCTTAGGCCGTGATGGGTGTAGCCGTCGGCCTGCCAGATTTCGTTACCGTCGCGGGCCACCCAAACATGGCCTTCCTTTCCGGGCACCGTGCGAATGGGATTGCCTGCACCTGAGAAGTTTTCGTTTGTCTTGAGGTTTGCAATTTTATTGAAGGTCTCGCCGGCATCGTCAGAAGTGTAAAATTCCCCGTTGTCTCCCACCAGGTAGAATACATTGGGGTTCACGGGGTCGGCTGTCAGGCGACCGTTTCCTCCCTGGAGATCTACGGCAGACCAGGTTTTTCCATTGTCAACGGAGCGGTAGAAGGTGGAGCCGTTCTCCGGCTTGTGCATAATGACCTTGGCGTCTGCCGAAAGGGTGATGTGCCCCTTTACGTTGTTCGCCATGGCGCCTACGGTGTCCTGGGGGAGTTCGTCCCAAGTCTTGCCCATGTCATCGGAACGGTACATCTTCTTGTAGTTCTTGGATTCGTAGGTGTAGTACTTGGTAATCACGCCGGTGCGCACCAGGGTGCCGGTGAGGGGCGCGTAGCCCATGCTTTCGGTGGAACCCACAATGGGGGTATGTCGTTTTACCGGTGCGTTAATGTCCTCGTACACACCGCCGTCGTAGTCGCCTATGGCAGTCACCAGGGGGCCTCCCGGAATGCTTACGATGTCCAGGGGGACCGTTTCCTCGATGCCCTTGGATTCAAACTTCCACAGAGGGACTTTTGCCGTAATGTCGTCGGTGGTAAATATGCCGTTACCGCTGGTCACCCACACCTTCTTGCTGTTGAAGGGGTCGAATTCCAGGGAGCCCGCCCAGTGAATGGCGTTGCCCGGAATCCAGTCGGTGCCGTTCGCGTCGATGTTGGGAATGTCGTTGTAATGTTGTCCGTGAATCCAGTTCTTGCCACCGTCGGTAGTTACGTAAATGCGATCGCCGTAGTTGTCCTTTTCGTCCTTGGTGACATGGCGTCCGGTGTACTTGCCCAAGGTGCTCACCACGATGTGGTTCTTGTCCTTGGGGTCTGTTGCGATGCCGCCGTAGGAACTTTCGTTCTTTTCGTGGACGATGGAACCGTCTTCTTTCTCGTTGTCGTCGTAAGGTGTAATGTCGGTCCAGATGCCGCTTGCAATGTTGTACTTCATGACGGCGCCGCTGTTGATCGTATGGGGGCCAGGACCGTCGGCGTAGGTGATGTACATGTCTCCGTCTACAATCTTTGCGCGGTGGGGCATAAGGCCCGCTGGGCCGCCCTCGATGGTCTTCCAGGTCTTTCCGCCATCTTTACTGACCTGCAGGTTGTCTGTCTTTTCAGAAATACCTATGTAGATTACGGCGGTACTGCCGTCGGCAAGCGTGCCTTGATCGGGGTCGAACATCACAAAGCTTACGCCGTTGACATTGGACAGGGAATTTCCAGAGGCGCTGGAGATTGCCACCTTGTAAAGGCTGCTCCAGGTTTTACCATAGTCTTCGCTTTTATAGACGCCGGCGGTGCGGCTTCCGCAAAGGACGATGTTTGGCATGTTGGGGTCCACCATGAGCTTTTCACCGGTCTGGCGA
This sequence comes from Fibrobacter sp., assembly GCA_021443065.1. Classification (GTDB taxonomy): domain Bacteria; phylum Fibrobacterota; class Fibrobacteria; order Fibrobacterales; family Fibrobacteraceae; genus Fibrobacter. The sequence continues at coordinate 860 of JABUUR010000057.1, read as the reverse complement.
CCCATGCCGTTGCCGTGGGCCAGAATGCCTTCGCCCTCCTTGTTGCCTACGTAGGTGGTGTCCCAGGTGTTGCCGTAGTCTTCGGAGCGAAGGATCGCGGTGCGCCCCCAGCTAAAGTAGCCGGTGCCCGCCAGTACGTAAATGCGCTTGGGGTCCGTCGGGTCGATGGCAAAGGATTCGGTGCCGTATAGCCCCTTGTCGTTTTCGTTGAACTGGTCCATGAGGGGAAGCCAGACTCCCGTGCCTGCATCCCAGCGGTAAATGCCGCCTACGTCCGTGCGGGCGTACAGCAGGTTTTGTTCGGCGGGATGGGGGAGGATTGCGCTTACAAAGCCGCCGCCGTCAAAGCGGACATTGCCCCATTCGTATTCCTCGGCCATGGAGGCTGTTGCCAGCAGTGAGATTCCAAAGGCAAGAATTTTTTTCATAAAACCAAACATTCCTATGGTATAAAATTTACGGCACAAACTAAAGGTGCGCTAAACCGATTTTTAATTTATATCGTTGACCCTTAAAAAGATAGGTTTCCATAACTTAGGGGCTAATAAATGTTGTGAGAACGTCTACATGGCCAGTGAAAATCACAATTCCTTTTGTGAGAATCAAAAAACATTGAAAAAAGGCCCTTTTCTAACTATATTTTGGCCCACAAATAGTAAAAACCTTAAAACAAGGCAATCTTATGTCAGATCGTTTTATCGTGACCGGTAACTTTACCGACGACCCGTTCGCCATCGACATGGCCCAGTACATCGGTCTTCGCGAAGACATTTCCGACGTGGTCTCCCTGAAGACTTTCGCCAACTCCGAATTCTGCCCCCGCTATATGCTGGACGCCGATGACCTGGAACATATTGGCC
>JABUUR010000075.1 GCA_021443065.1 Fibrobacter sp. | reverse complement strand
ACCAAGCAGGGTGTAAAGATCACTCGTGCCCAGGTGGAACTGGCTGAACCCATCAAGCAGCTTGGCGTTTACACCGTGACCATCAAGGTCTTCGGCGACGTCGAAGCTCAGGTTAAGGTTTGGGTTGTTGCTGAAAAGTAACACTCCGAGGGTCGCAAGCAACAAAAGTAGTTTGCCGGCTTAACCTAAGTTCAAAGCTTTCGAACCGCTCTATTCTTTGGAATGGGGCGGTTCTTTTTTTTGCAATTTTCTATTTTATACCTGTATGCGCAAGATTGCTCTTTATTCCATTGTGGCCTGCGTGGCCGGAGTTTTCGTAACCCAGGGCTTTGCTCAGCCCCGAGACCTTTTTGCAGAATTTGAAGCCGAGGCCGCAGCAGAATCTTCCAGCACCGTAGAGTCTTCAAGTTCCGCAACGGTGTCTTCTTGCTCTGCGGTTTTTTCCAGTTCCTCTGTTCCAAGCTCAAGTTCCGTTGCCGCATCTAGTTCGAGCATGGCATCTTCCAGTTCTGCGCCAGAGTCGTCAAGTTCACTCACTCCCGAAGAGGAATACGCTCGTGCCATGGCGAAAGCGAATGCGGAACGTCTCGAGGCCATCAGGCAGGCCACCGAGCAGGCCCGAATCGCCGATTCCATCCGTCGTGCAGAACTTCCCACGGACTCCGCCATGCTTGCCCAGGATTCCATCATGGATGTCCAGGACCAGTTGCTCTCCTCCCAGGAAGCCGAAATGCCGGTTACCGTTTCTTCTTCTTCCGAGGCGGCTGCCATCCAGTCCAGTTCCTCCGAATCGTCCCAAGTGCCCTCCTCCAGTTCCATGAGCCGCCGTGACTTGCTTGGCCCGGTAAAGGTTTCCAAGGTCCATGGCATGGACGAAATCAAGGGCAAGTACAAGGACCCCCGCAAGGCCTTGTTCATGTCCCTCGTGATCCCGGGGTCTGGCCAACTGTACACGGGCGGTTCCAAGTTTACCACGATCCGCGGTGCCGTCTACCTGGCCCTAGAAGCGGGGCTGTGGGGCGGCTGGTACTACTACTCTGTCCACAAGTACGGCAAGCAGGTTAAAAAGTACAAGGACTACGCCAAGGAACATTATTCCATAGGCAAATACGAACGTGCCATGCGTGACCTCTACGATGCCGACGGCGTCAACTATTCCGAGGTGTTCCGCTCCCGCTACCTGGGTTCCCGCGAAAGTTTCTGCGAAGCCATCTATGGCGACTCCAAGGCCCGTGGCTGCTACAGCGCGAACCTCTATACCAACGACGCTGGCTTTATGAACGACTTTGTGAACAAACCCGTATCATTGGGAAACGAAATGGAAAAGGTGAAATTCGACCATTCCGACGAAGTCTATTCCCTGATTGCCGGCGAAGCCTACGTGCTGGGATGGGACGTGGTGACCGACACCAAGAAAGCTTCTGAGCTTGACCTTGTGGACCCCAACGCCTCTACGGTCAGTCTGGGTTCTTCCAAGCACCAGGACGAATACCGAGCCTTGCGCAAAAAGGCTACGGACTACGCCGACATGCAGGCCTGGTTCTTCGGAGGCCTTATCCTGAACCATGTGCTTTCTGCCGTAGATGCGGCCCTTTCTGCCAATGCCTACAACAAGACCCTTTATCAAGAAGAAATGTCCTGGTACGACCACATCCACCTGGATGGGGGATTTTCCTGGTTCGACGGTTTTGGGGTGAACGTCCAAGCAAGTTGGGGATTTTAATGAGAATAGCCTTGGTTCTTTTGTTTGCCGTAGTCTCCGCCTTTTCCCAGGTGGTGGTTTCGGTGGATGAAAATGTTTCCAAGAACTCCGACAAGAGCTGGTGGAAGGCCGTGGGGGCTTCGGCCCTGCTGCCGGGCATGGGCGAACTCTACCTGGGTGAAAAGGAATTTGTGCGCCCCTTCGTATGGACGGACGCCGCCCTTTGGGTAACCACCATCGGTAGTTATTTTATCGGTGAACGGTTTCTGTCGTCGGCCCACAACTATGCGGTGCGGCACGCCGATTTAAACACCAACAGCAAAAAACTTTCGCTTTTGAATACGGTGGGCGATTACCGTAGCCGCGGTGGCGTTGACGGTCAGAATTCCTCCCCGGAAATGGACGAGGACTACAATCAGGCCATGATCCGCGCCGGCAAGGAAATCGACTCTGAACTGGCTGCGGACATCCAATGGGACTGGGGCAGCAGCGACAATCCCGAGGCTACCGAGAATATCGAAGAGTACAAAAGCCGTTTAAGACATTTCCGCATTAGCCGTATCGTATTCCAGGCCTCTATGGGCGCCTTGGTGCTGAACCGTGTGGTTTCGGTGTTGAATTCCATCCGGATTTATCGGGCCACGTCGTCCAGGGCTTTTTCTGAGCGAATGGAGTTTGTCCCCCAGTTCTTTGAGGACGGCAGCGGGATATTGATGAACGTGAAGTTCTAAGTTGTTTTTGCAGAAATTCATGTAGAAATTTTTGCAGAAATACATCGCAACCTTTTGGGCTTTTTGTTCGTCTAAATAAAGAATGGACCTAGGTTTGTTAAAAATTTTGTTTTGGAAGAGTATGAAACGTTTTTTTGAATTGGTGGTTGTTGCTTTGGTTCTGGCGTTGGCCGCCTGTGGTGGCGAAGATGCCAAGGACGCTGCGGGCAAGGGACCCGGCGGCCCCGGAAAAGGTGCCCCCGGAAAAGGCAAGGCCAGGACTTATGCCGTAGAAGGTTATATAGCCAAGGCTCACGAAGCAAGTAAGAAGTTGCAGACCATGGCTACCTTGGAGGCGATGAACAGCGTAATGTTGACCGCCGCTACCAACGGCAGGCTGGTAAACCTTTACGCCAAGGACGGCGCAAACGTCCAGAAAGGCACCTTGCTTGCAAAGATCGACGACTCCGAATTGAGGGCCCAGTTGAAACAGGCGGAGTCCAACCATCAGTTGGCCAAACAGAAAAAGGACCGCACCCAGGGTCTGGTCGAAAAGAACGCGGCGACCCAGGCGGACCTTGAATCCGCAGAGGCGAACTTGAAATCAGCGGAGGCAAGCATCGAGCTTATCAAGGCCCAGATCGCAAAGACCGAAGTCCGGGCTCCCTTTGGCGGAAAACTTGGCTTTGTGAACGTTTCCGTGGGCGCCTGGATGACCTCCGGAACTTCCATTGCAACCCTTAGCGAGGTCAAACAGTTGAAGGCAAAGTTTGCCCTGCCCCAGCGTTACGCCACCCACCTTAAGGTGGGGGATTCCATTGAACTTTTGGACGAAGAAAGGGGAATTAGCAGAACGGGCAAGGTAAAGGCCCTGGACGCCACGATTTCCGAAAGCAGCCGCACCCGCCAGGTTATGGTGGTGGTTGACAACGGAGACGGTGAATGGATTGCCGGAAGCTATGCCAAGGTGAGCGTAGAATTTGTCACGAGCCACTCCAAGTCCATCCCGGTGCCTGCCGAGGCCTTGACCTTGGACAAGGACGGCGGTTACGTGTTTATTGTCAAGGAGGGCAAGGCCCAGATGGCCCGTGTAGAAACGGGACTGCGCACGCCTATCACCGTGGATGTGGTTTCGGGCCTTACCGAGGGCGACACGGTGATTACCTCGGGGCTCATGAGCATTCGTCAGGGTAGTTCCGTACGTATCCGCGAAATTCGCAATAATGCGGACTACGAAGTAGATTAAGGCGGGCAGATGAGTGTAGCAAACCTTTCTGTTCGTCGCCCGGTATTGATGACGGTTGTGGCCCTGGTGATTTTATTGCTGGGCGCCTTTGGTGCGAGCAATCTGGGTATCCGCGAATACCCTAACGTAGACTATCCCATTATCCAGGTGCGCACCACTTATTCCGGCGCAAACGCCGCGGTGGTGGAGACCGAGGTTACCGAAATCCTGGAAGCCTCCATCAACAGTGCCGCAGGCATCAAGGCCCTTACCAGCACCAGTTCCGACGGTTCCTCCTACATCAGCGTGGAATTCGAGACGGGCATGGACCTGGAGGCTGCCGCCAACGAAATTCGCGACCGCGTAAGCCGTGTACGTCGCAGGCTGCCCGACGACGTGGACGAGCCCACCATCAACAAGTCCGATTCCGATTCCGACCCGATTCTTATGCTTAGCCTGGTCAGCGATGTCCACGACGCCATGGAGGTGTCGGAATACGCCCGAAACCAGGTGAAGGAACGCTTGCAGACCATTAACGGCGTGAGCGAAATAATGCTCTGGGGTGAAAAACAGCCGGTGGTTCGCCTATGGCTTGACCCCATCAAGATGCAGGCCCTGGGCGTGTCGGGGGCGGAAATGTCCAACGCCCTCAAGAAGGGTAACCTGGAACTGCCCTCCGGAAGCATCGAAGGTATCGAGAGCGTGCTGTCTATCCGCACCCTGGGTCGCATTTCCGATCCCGAGAAGTTTGCGGACATTGCGGTAAAGACCGCTTCCGACGGCACCGTCATACGCATTTCAGATGTGGCCACCATTCATTACGAACCCAAGGAAGTCCGCACGGGCTTTAAGCGCAACGGAAAGAATACCATTACCCTTGCCATCGTGGCCCAGCCAGGCTCCAACCATGTGAATATCGCCGACGAGTTTTACAAGCGTGTAGAAGATATCCGCCGCAATTTGCCCGAGGGCATGAGCCTTCTCTACGGTCGTGATTCCAGCATCAACATCCGCAAGTCCATCAAGGAAGTGGTGGAAACAATCTTCATCGCCTTCATCCTGGTGATTGCCATTATCTTTGCCTTCCTTCGTGAAGGACGCACGACCCTCATTCCCATGGTGGTGGTGCCCGTGGCCGTGGTGGGGTGTTTCTTTGTGCTTTATTTGTGCGGGTTCAGCATAAACGTTTTGACATTGCTTGCCATGGTCCTTGCCATCGGCCTTGTGGTGGACGACGCCATTGTGATTGTGGAAAACATTTACAACAAGATTGAAAAAGGTATGACCCCCAAGCAGGCTGCGGTGGCCGGCACCAACGAAATCTTTTTTGCAGTGATCGCCACCTCCGTGGTGCTTATGGCGGTATTCATTCCGGTGCTTGCCCTGGGCGGTACCACGGGCCTTTTGTTCCGGGAGTTTGTGGCGGTGATGATTGGCACGGTGTTCCTTTCTACTTTCTCTGCCCTTACTCTTTCGCCCATGCTTTGTTCCAGGTTCCTGCGCCGTCAGAAAAAGGGGAGGTTCTTTAATGCGACGGAACCTTTCTTCGAATGGATTAACAAGGTCTATGCGTTTTTGTTGGGCGGGTTCCTGAAGTTCAGGATTTTACTGTTCCCCGTAGTCCTTGCCCTTTTGGGTATCGCATATTACTGCTTTGACAACATGAGCAGTGAAATGGCACCCACAGAAGACAGCGGCATGATCATGGTGAACACCAGCATGCCCGAAGGGGTGAGCCTTACCCGCACCCGTCGCCTTGCCGACGCCTTTGTAGAAGAGATGACCGGACTTTTGGACAGCGGAGAATACAAGGAAATCCAGGCGGGCGCCCGCAGCAGCGGCGGCTCCATGATCCGTATTTCATTGAACGACGACAAGAACGCCCGTCGCCCTCAAAACGAAATCGCCCACAGCCTACAGCAGTTGGGCAATGAATATCCTGACCTTCGTGTGATGGTGATGGAGCCCCAGAGCATTAGCACCCAGCGTGGAGGCCTCCCGGTGCAGTTTGTACTGCAGGCCCCCAGCATCGAATACTTGCGTGAACTTGTGCCCAAGTTCGAGGAGGCGGCAAGCCACAGCCCCGTTTTCAGTGTGGTGAATACCAACCTGAAATTTACCAAGCCCGAACTCCACATCGAGATTTTGCGTGACAAGGCTAACGAAGAAGGGGTGAGCATCAACGATATCGCCCAGGCGGTGCAACTGTCCATTAGCGACCAGACTTACGGAGCCTACTACAAGGACGGTAGCCAGTACGATGTAATCGGGGCCGTGGGGTACCAGTACCGCGCCACTCCCGAGAACTTGTCCCTTTTGACGGTCACCAACAAGAACGGCGAAAAAGTTTCGCTGGACAATTTCATTACCTACAGCGAAAAATCCGCATCGCCGGCACTGCGCCGCTACAACCGCTTTAGCGCAGCCACTATCCAGGCGGGTCTTGTGCCGGGCAAGACCATCGGCGACGGCGTAGAAGAAATGCGCCGCATTGCAAAGGATCTGCTGAAGGATTATCCCAACGTGAGCACAACGCTGAGCGGCGCCTCCAAGGAGTTTGAAGAAAGTTCCTCCGGATTGTACGTGGTGTTCCTACTGGCGCTGGCCTTGATTTTCTTGGTGCTGGCAGGGCAGTTCGAAAGTTTTAGGGCTCCTCTGGTGATTTTCTTTACGGT
>JABUUR010000362.1 GCA_021443065.1 Fibrobacter sp. | reverse complement strand
CGGTTCATTTCGGCGGTGGACGTAATGAAGAACATGATGAAGGCCAGGAAACCCAGGACAGGGGCCTTGAAAATCCACCAGTCGAAGACGGTGCCGCTCTGAGTCTGGGTGATGGTCATCAGATTGGTAGAACCTGCCATCATCACCACGAACAACAATACCAGGGCAAAGGAAATTTCGTAACTGATCATCTGGGCTCCGCTACGAAGGGCTCCCAGCAGGGCATACTTGTTGTTGCTGGACCAGCCGCCCAGCAAAATGCCAAGGACTCCGAACCCGTTGATGGCGATAATCAGGGGAATGCCCATGTCGATGTTTGCCACTACCAGGTTTTCGCCGAAGGGAATGAGGGCCGCCACCATGAAGGGAGCCACAAGAACAATCAGCGGGGCCAAGAAATAAACGAACTTGTCCACGCCGCCCGGGGCGTAAACTTCCTTGAAAAGCATTTTCAAGACATCGGCTATTGTCTGGATGGTGCCGTGCCAACCCAGTCGCATGGGACCCATTCGGCACTGGACGTGGGCGCATACCTTGCGCTCCATGTAAATGAGTATGGGGGCCGAACCGATGTTCACAAGGCATACGGCGACAACGCAGATGACTGCGTTCACCAGGAAGGCGACAATGCTGTTCAATGTGTCGGACTGGATGGCCGCGGGCAGGTACTCTGCAAGCCTTGGCACCCATTCTCGTACGAAATCGCCAACAGGATGTGTAATTGAAGGAACGAACATGTACTACCTACCTGTCAATTTCCGGGATGACGGGGTCCAGGGTGGCCATGACGGTCACCAGGTCCGAGACGGTCAAGCCTTGGACCATCTTGTTCAATGCGCCGATGTGGGGAAAACTGGGGCCCCGCGTGTGTATGCGGTAGGGCTTGTCGCCGGAGGATGCCACCACGTAGGTTCCGTAAAGCCCCTTTGCCGTCTCGATTTCGCTGTAGTAGCGGCCGGGATTCAGCTTGACGGGCTTTTCCTTGCTGCGCCAGGGGCCTTCCGCGGGAAACTTCTCGATGCATTGACGCAAAATTTTCATGGATTCGTGAATTTCTGCGATGCGGACGTTGTAACGGTCGTAGCAGTCGCCGTTGTAGGCCAACGGCACGTCGAATTCCAGCTGGCTGTAAATGCTGTAGGGATTGTTCCTGCGGACGTCGAAATTTACACCGCTGGCCCTGAGCACGGGGCCGGAACAACCGTAGGCGATGGCGTCTTCCTTGGTAAGGATGCCAATGCCTATGCTACGCTCCCGGACGATGACGTTCTTGGAAAGGAACCTCTCGTAGTCCTTCATGGTAGATTCCATGTGGGTAAGGAATGCCTTCACCCGAGGGATGAACGTGTCGGGGACATCGAAACGGCTTCCGCCCGGCCTGAAAAAGTTGGTGGTCAGGCGCGACCCGGTGACCTCTTCCAGGATGTCGTGAACCATTTCACGTTCCTTGAAGCCGAAAAGCAGACAGGTTTGCCCGCCCAGGTCGCCACCGAAGCAGCCGAAGAACACCAGGTGGCTTGCGATGCGGCCCAGTTCCGAAAGCATCACGCGGATGTACTCCGCCTTTTCGGGTACGCCGATGTTCATGCCTTTTTCGTAGGCGAGGACCACGCCCAGGTTGTTCTGTATGGCGGTCAAGTAGTCCTGACGGTCGGACATGGGAATGTACTGCAGGTAACTCATGGATTCCGCCTGCTTTTCCATGCCGCGGTGGATGTAGCCGTGATGGGGTACCAGTTCTACGATGGTTTCGCCGTCCATGCGGATGGCCAGTCGAAGTGCTCCATGGGTACTGGGATGCTGGGGACCCATGTTCACGAAGAATTCGTCGGAATAGGCTTCGCTGTTTTCGTCACGGATGATTTTGAATCCCGGAGGCAGTTGTGCTATGTTGTTGTAACTCATACGGGCCTCTTGATCATATCGGGATGGGTGAAATCCTTGCGCAGGGGGTAGCCTACGAAATCCTTGTCCAGGAATATGCGGCGCAGGTCGTTGTGGCCCGTAAAGTCGATGCCGAACATGTCGTAGACTTCACGCTCCTTGATGTTTGCTGCCGGGTAAAGTCCCGTAATGCTAGGAACTGTTGCCAAAAGGCTGGTGGAACGTTTTTCTTCGGGAACGGACTCGTCCTTTTTCAAGGGGATGCAGAAGAAAACCTTGTGGCCCAATTCCAGACTGCGAAGTTGGGTGATCAACTCGAAATGGTCCGGGTAGTCGATGGCGGTTACGTCGATGAGGTAGTCCATCTTGAAGGCTGGATCTTCTTTTACAAATTTTGTGGCTGCCAAGTAATCTTTTACATCTAGTGTAATCTCTACGGGGCTGTCCGAACTTGCTTTTGCCAACGTATTTTCCAGAAGGCTCTGGCCGTCTTCGGTCTTTGCCTCGGGGTCGATCCCCTGGACGGAGGCGCTGGGGAACTTTTCCTTGATCCTATTGAAGATTTCCGCCTGGGAAAGTTCGCCGGTGGCAGGCACTGCAGCTTCGGGGCGGCCTACCTCGGGGAATGTTTCCTTTACCATGCGAGCGGGCTTGAAGGCGCTCTTGTAGTCGGGGTTTTCGGCCTTGAATTTTTCCCGGGCCTCGGCCATTTCCTCGTCCTTGATTTTTTCAAGTTCCGCCCAGGTCTTGGCGGCTTCGCGATAGCGGTCCTTGCGGGAAACATCTTCGGGGTAGCCTTCTTCCCATGGATTACGGCAGGTCTCGTGGAGAATCTTGTCGCGCAAAGTCAAAAGTCCGTGGAACAAGGCTTCGGGGCGGGGCGGGCAACCGGGCACAAACACGTCTACGGGCAAAATGTTCTGGGCTCCGCGGACTACGGCGTAGTTGTCGTAGATAAAGGGGCCGCCGCTGATGGTGCAGGCCCCCATGGCAAGGACGTACTTGGGGCCAGGCATCTGCTCCCACAGCATTTGAATGGCGGGGGCCATGCGGCGGGTGATGGTCCCTGCCAGAATGAACAAGTCGGCCTGCCTGGGGGAGGCGCGGAACACTTCGGAGCCGAACCTTGCAATGTCGTAGCGGGCCATGGAACTGCTCATCATCTCGATGGCGCAACAGCTGGTGCCGTAGGTAAGGGGCCAAATGGAATTGGCTCTCGCCCAGTTCACCACATAGTCCACGGCGTTGACTACGTACTTGCCGCCGGGAATGGGGTCCAGGATTTTAGGTGCAAAATTGATTATTCCCATTTGAGAATTCCTTTTTTCCATGCGTAGGCGAGGCCGCAAACCAAGATCGCCAAGAAAACAACCAGGTCAATGACTACCACGACCGGGGAAAGAACTGTGTTCCCGGCCATGATTTCCTTGAAATTTGCCGCCACCGGGAGCAAAAACAGCGCTTCTACGTCAAAGACCAGGAACAGGAGGGCAAATACGTAATAGCCCACCTTGAACTGGATTCGGGCGTTGCCGAAGGTCTCCATGCCGCATTCGTAGGGCAGCATCTTGTTTTTGGTCTTTCTGGTGCGATACCCCAGCAACAGGCCCACTACGGTGGCTGCGGCTGCGATAAACGCCCCTAAAAAAAGGAATATGGATAATATGATATATTCAGACATTTAACCCTCAATCCTCAATTAATAAAAATTTTGCAGTTCCTGGACGGTTCCAAACAGGGTGTTCCCTATCTGAAAACGGTCCAAAACGTGCCTGAGCAAGTCCTTGAATTCGTCAATGGTCGTCGCGTTCATTTGGTTCAGCTTTTCCTGGATGGCGTTAACGTAACCGGAACCTACGGGTTTCGCCTTCATGTCCTGCATCTCGCTGCTCCACTGCTGTAGCATCTGGTCGGTGTCGATACGGGAAATGACATAGCGGGTCGTAGACTGAAGCTCTTGCAAAAAGTGTACCAAGAAGATTTCCTCCTGGAGGATTCCCCAGCGCTTGTCCTTGGAGTAGAGTGCCGCATTCCCGTTTTTTCCGTAAAAAACGGCAGCCTGGGCGTATTCCAGGCAGGTCATCAAAAGCCGTTCGTAGCGTTTGATTTCGCGGCTAAGGTGCTGGAACCAGATGGCGTCGGCACCGGGGTTCGATTCTTTGCGTTCTGCCACATCGTTTGGGAACAGGGCCCTGAAGGCGTAGTAGACTTCCTCGTAGTAACGGTTGCGCATTCGACAGTTGAACGCACGGTTTTTCAGGGTGTAGTCGCTATGGTGCAATGTGGAAATCATTGTTTAACTACCTCGTGTACGCCTGTGATGTTCTTGATGCTGTTCATGACAGACTCGATCTGGTTCTTGCGGAAGGCCTTGCACACAATCCGGATCCGTCCGGTGGAATGCTTGCTCGCAACCGTCATCCTCTCCAGGAAGATGTTCGCCTTCTTCAGTTCCGTGAGTACGTCCAAGGTAACGTTTTTGCGGTTGTCCGTCTCGATGGTCAGGTGGGTGGTAAAGGACTGGCTGGTTTCTTCGTTCCATTCCACGGCCACCTGCTGTTCCTTGGGCAGTTTCTTGAGTTCTACGCAGTCGGCGCAGTGGATTTCTATGCCAATCTGAGGCCGCAGCACCCCGATGATCTTGTCGCCGGGCACGGGTCCGCAGCACTGCCCGAAATGGATGAGCAGTTTTGTCTCGCCGCCAATCTGCAGGGGCATCTCGTCGCGGAAATCGCTCTTCTTGTCCTTGTTGAAGGAGGGGAAGAACCTCAGGGAGGCGGATTCCTTGATGACATCCCGGCCACCGTTGATAAAGCGCTGGATGTCCACCAGTGGCAGTTCGCCCTCGCCGATGCGCTGGAAAAAGTCGTTGATGGTGGCCGTCCCGAAGTACTTGTTGATGGCAGCCTCCGAGGGCCGCTTGTCCTTTTCGATTTTTTGCAGGTGCAGTTCGCGGATCCAGATCTCCTTGCCCAATTCCTTGGCCTGCTGGATCATGCTGGTGCGTATCCAACGGCGCAGTTCCTGCTTGGCCTTGACGGTCTTGACCATTTCCAGCCATTCGGGGCTGGGTTCCTGGTGGGGGCTCTTCAAGATCTGGATGGTGGCACCGTTAGGCACGACCTTGTCAAGGTTCACCACCTCGTCGTTGATCCTTGCGCCAATGCAGTGCAGGCCCAGTTCGGTATGTACCGCAAATGCAAAGTCCAGGACGATGGCCCCGTCGGGCAGTTCGATGGATGTTCCCTTGGGTGTAAAAACCGTCATACCCTGGGGTTTCAAGTCCACCTTCAAGAAGTCCAGGTATTCCTTGGAGTCCGAAATTTCGGACTGCAACTTTACCATGTGGTTGAGCCAGGCCAGTTCCTCGCCTTCGTGCTGGGTTTCCAACTTGTAGGCCCAGTGGGCGGCAAAGCCCTTTTCTGCCACAACGTCCATGTCCTTGGTGCGGATCTGGACCTCCACCATCTTGTTGTCGGGGCCGATGACCGTGGTGTGTATGCTTTGGTACAGGTTGGGCTTGGGGGTGGCGATGTAATCCTTGAAACGGCTCTGCAACGGGGTCCACAGGTTATGGACGTAGCCCAGGGCCAGGTAGCATTCGGGAATCGTTTCCACGATGATGCGTATGGCGAAAATATCGAAGATGTCCTCGAACTGGCAGCCGCGGCTGAGCATCTTGTTATGGATGCTGTAGATGTTCTTGGTGCGCCCCTGGATGGTGCAGTCGAAATCTTCCAGTGCCATCTTGAACTGCAACGGCCCGATGACCGACTGGATGTACTTTTCCCTAGATTCCTTGTTCTCGATAAGGGCGTCTACCAACTTCTGGTATTCGTCCGGGTTCACATACTTGAAACTCAGGTCTTCCAGTTCGGTCTTTAGCCTGTAGAGGCCGAATCTGTGGGTCAGGGGAATGTATATGTCCAATGTTTCCTGGGCAATGGCCTGGCGACGTTCCGGCTTCATGTAGCGCATGGTTCGCATGTTGTGGATGCGGTCCGCGATCTTGATCATGATCACGCGGGGGTCCTTTGCCATGGCTATGATCAGTTTTCTATAGGTTTCGGCTTTCTGGGCAGTCTTGTTGGCTTCCTGGGCGGCGGTAATCTTTGTCACCGCGTCCACCATGAAGGCCACGTCTTCGCTGAACATATCCTTCAACTGTTCCAGGGTGTAATCCGTATCTTCTACAACGTCATGCAACAGGCCCGCAAGAACGGTGGGCTGGTCTTGCTTGAGGTCTGCGAGAATTTTTGCAACTTCGTAGGGGTGCTCGGTATAGGGCATGCCGCTCTTGCGGTACTGCCCTTCGTGGGCGGTCGCGATAAAGGAGACAGCCTTCTCCAGAACCTCGCGGTCCAGCGCGGGATTCTTTCTAATGAGGACGTCTACAATATGAGACTGGTTAGATGAAAGAGTGACCTGATCCATTGACATCAAGTATATCTAAAAAACGTGGGCTTGTTTGGAAAAATGGCGAAAATGAGCATTAAATAATATGTTCGATGCTTTAACTTGGAATAGTCTGTGGTGGCGTATGAAA
>JABUUR010000454.1 GCA_021443065.1 Fibrobacter sp. | reverse complement strand
GAGGATTTAGGCAGTGCCGCAAAGGCGCTGGTAGCAGCCAGCAGGCCGAAACCGCAGGTAAGGCCAAAAAGATGCTTGAAATTCATTTGGGACTCCTTTATTTTTACCCAATTATGGATCGTCAACATCTTAAAAGTATATCGAAAACGGGAGTCTTGAACAGATTGCCGCAAAACCTGAAAAAAATGTGATGAATATTTCACAACACCATCAAATGTCGATTTCTTGTAAAAAAAGACGGTTTTAGGGTAGGTGTTGAAAAAAATGCTGTTATGGATGCTAATTTTTGGTCAGTGCCGCCTTGATTTTTTGCAAAAGAGTGCGGTAGTCGTCCATTAGGGAACTGTGATTCTGCCTTACAAAATCCAGGTTCCCGTCACGGCAGGCAAATTCCGCCTCCTTGGCCCGTTGGGAAAATTCCTTGGCGCCTATGGTGAGGGAGGTGCTCTTGAGGCCGTGAACGGAAATACGGTAGTTCTCGAAATCCCCTGCAGCCAGGAATCGGTCCAAGTCCCCGTCCTTTCGTCCGTTGCAGTATTCCCCCAGCATTTCCAGGTAGAAACTTTCATCCTTCATGCAGTATTCCAGGCCGAGGGCTGTATCCAAAAAATTCAGTTCTGAAATCTTGTCGCTGTCGGCAGGTGTGTCGCTGCTGCCGCTATTGTCGATATGGCCGACTGCGGATTCTGGCGAATTTTCACCCACGAGGGTCACCAGGCTCGAGGGCAGGTTGGTAAACAAAGCCTCGATCAGTGTGGATTCGTTGATGGGCTTTGTCAGGTAGCCGGTAAAGCCCTTTTCCAGATACTTATTCTTGGCACCTACGATGGCGTTGGCGGTAAGCATGAAGATGGGGGTTTCCTTGTTGGGATGGTCGGGTATTTCCTTAAGCGCCTGCAGAGTTTCCATGCCATCCATGACGGGCATCATGTGATCCAGGAAAATCATGTCGTAGCGATGGATCCTGATTTTTTCCAGGGCGTCGGTACCGTTGCCTGCATCGTCAATCTGAATCTGGGTGTCCTTGAGCAGCCCCTTGAACACCTTGATGTTTATGGGAACGTCGTCTACCACCAGGATTCGGGCTTTTGGGGCCAAGAATCGGGTGATATGGCTCTGGTCTATTTCGGCGTGCTGCTTGTAACGCTCCGAAAAATCGCCCATGGGCAAATCGCTGCCTACGCCCTGAAGGATTTTTATGGTGAAGGTGGTGCCCTTGCCGTAGGTACTTTCTACCGAGATTTCGCCGCCCATGAGTTTAACAAGGTGATGGGTCAGGTTGAGCCCCAGGCCCGTTCCTTCGATGTTACGGTTGCGTTTTTCCTCCAGCCTTTGGAAAGACTGGAACAATTTGCCCAGGTCTTCTTCCTTAATGCCGATGCCCGTGTCGCTTACCTTGACCACAAGGAGAATTTGCTTTTGGTCTGCGGTATTTTCATAGGTGACTGTAAGCCTTACGAAGCCTTCGTTCGTGTATTTTACCGCGTTGGAAAGCAGGTTTGCGATGACCTGACGTATGCGGACTTCGTCTCCTGAAAGTTCGGAGGGAATTTGCGGGTTTACATCCATCTCGAACGTCAAGCCCTTGTCGTGGGCCCGTGAGGCAAATAGATTGTGGGAGTCGTTGAGCATGGAGAACAGACTGTAGTTCACGGCAACCACTTCCATCTTTCCCGATTCGATTTTCGAAATGTCCAAGATGTCATTGATAATGGTGAGCAAGTTCTGGCCCGCCCTCTGGATATTCATGGCGTAGTCCCTGAGGTTTTCGTCCTTGCATTCCTTGAGGAGCATGGTGTCCATGCCCAAGATGCCGTTGATGGGTGTGCGGATTTCGTGACTCATGTTGGCAAGGAAAATGCTCTTTGCCTTGTTTGCATTTTCGGCAGTCATTTTTGCTTGTCGCAATTCTTCGTTTTCGTGGGCTTTCCGTTCGACAAAAAAGAGGAACACGAACCCGATGGAAAACAGGAGAATCAAAAGGCCGAACACCCAGAGAATTAGAAATGCAATGGAATCGATTTCGTTTGCCGCAACAGATTCCGGCACCACCCCTACCATGGACATTCCGGGGATTTTCAAGTCCACCGTAAAGTAGAAGTAACCCTGGTCGTCTATTTTTTCGTAGACTGTGGCTGCAATGGAAATGTTCAGCAGTTTTTTCAGTTTGTTGTAGATGGGGCCGTAAACCTGGTCGTTCCAGTATCGGGCATGGGAAAGTTCCGTGTTGCCGGAGCCTATGATGATGTTGTCGTCCAGGTCGCGGACGGTGGCGTAGCCTTTGCCGTCAAAACTGTTGATGCCGAACCGCGGAACAATCTGGCTTTCTTCGTAGAACTTGTATAACACGTATTTTACGTTGCGGCCGTGGTACACGGGAACAGAAAACAGCATGCCGGAATTTTTCGCGAAACTTACAAAGGGCGTGCCGTGAAAAGAGGCGGGAATCCCCTTGAATTTCTGGGCGGTGACTTCGTTACCTTTGGTCCCGAAAAGGGTTTTGCCGTCCAGGGTGACTAGGCCGTAGCCGCACTCCTTTTCCAACTCCTGGTACGAACCGAGAATCTGGTTCGCGGCGCTGTTGTTGGAAGAAATCTCTGCCGCAATGCCCTTCAGGAGTTCCAGTTGCACGTCCAGTTTTTCGCCCACCATTTCACCGTAGGTGGTAGCCTGCTGGGACATCTGCTTTGTTGCGTATTCCACGAACAGGAGCCTGAGTTTGTACTGCATCAGGGCTCCCACCAAAAGAAGGACGGATACGAAACTGATGAGCCCTATAAGAAAACGTGTGTTCACCCGTTTATTCATACAGTTCCACCCCTTCTACGAACCAGTCCATGTTGGAGCGGAGTTCCTGGTCGCTTATGGTTTCGTTCTTGTCGCAACGCCTGCGGCCTTGGTTGTCCCTGATGGGGCCGATAAAAGCGTCTGCTCCTGCCTTTAGTTCGTTCAGAACTTCTTGCACCTTCTGGGCCGTGGACTCGCTGACCAAGGGGGAAAAATGGGACAGGTAAACCGCATCTTTTTCTACACCTGTCCAGTAGGTCATGTTGTCCTTGTTCTTTTGCTGCAAGAAATCTTGGATAAACTCGCGGTAAATGATGTACCAGTTGGAAAGGACCGTGGTCAGGTGGAGTTCCGACCCTTGGAGGGTGACATCGTTGTATCCGATGTAGGGAATGCCTTTTTCTTCGGCCACCATAGGTACGTTCTTGCGGTTCTGGTGATAGGTGATAAGGTCCACCTTGCCGCTGTCTATAAGCTTGTTGGCGTGTGCTTTTTCAACATCGGCATCGTTCCAGGAATTTGTCCAGCTTACTAGAACTTTTGCCTTGGGGTTGACCCGGCGCACCCCTAGGGCAAATGCGTTTATGCCCCGGTTCACTTCGCTGTTGTTCATGGCGGCCACATAGCCTATGCGACCCGACTTGGATGTGAGGCCTGCTACAATCCCTGCCAAGTAGCGTCCCTGGTACATACGCCCAAAGTAGGCCTTGAAATTTTTCGAGTCGAATTCGGCGGAACAGCAATAGAAGAATATGTCGGGTCTGTTGCGAATGCTCTTGGCTCCTGCGGCAGGATAGTAGTAGCTGCCCAGGATAATGATGCGGGCACCTTGGTTTGCCAGCACCTCGATGACGGAGTCGATGTTTGCAGATTCGGAAACGTTCTCGATGAGGGCGACCTCGGCGTTCAGGCTGTCGCAGGCTTCCTTGATGCCTTTGTAATGGACACTGTTCCAGCCTTCTTCAGATACACTGCCAGGCATGATGACTCCCACCACGGCTTTTTCTTGTTTAGGGGCGCTGCCTCCCAGACTGTGTATGGAAACAACGATGGCGGCCAGTATCACCAGCAGCAGAAAAATGACTACAATGCTTTTCTTATTCATCGATTACAACTCCCTTCACAAACCAGTTGAAATTATTCAGCATGTCGTTGTCGGTCATGCTTTCCCCTTCAAGAATCCTCGTGCTGTCTTGGTTGTCCACCACGGGTCCGTAAAACACATCAAATGTACCGCTTTTTAAAAGTTCCATCTCCCGGTCGATTGATTCTCGCACCTTGGGGGAGACGTGCTCTGTCAGCGGAGCCAGCGAGGGAATGCCGCTTTCGGCACCTTCCCAGTAATGCTTAGAAACAAACTTCTTTTGCAGCACTTCCAGGATGCGGGGCGTGTAGAAGGCTTCCCAGTCCCATACCGGAGCCGTCAAGAAATTCTTGGGATAAAGGGTGCTGTTGTCGATGTTGTAGCCCACAATCCAGACTCCCCGCTCCACGGCTATTTCGAAGGGGCTCAGGGCATCGGAATGTACGGTGAGCACGTCGATGTCGTGCTTGTCCAAAAGTTCACGGGTGGCCTTCCGGCTGATTTCTTCGTCGTTCCAGGACTTGCTCCATTTTACATGGACGGTGGCATTGGGGTTGGCTTTCTTGACCCCCAGGGCAAAGGCGTTGATGCCCCTGATAACCTCGGAAATATCGAAGGCCGCCACGTACCCGATGTTGCCGGTCTTTGTCTGGTATCCGGCGACAATGCCCGCCAGGTAGCGCATCTGGTATATACGACCAAAGTAGGTGGCCAGGTTGGGTGCTTCCTTGATTCCTGTGGCGTGGAAAAACTTTACGTCGGGGTGTTTTTTCGCCTGGTTCTGTATGTATTTGCCATACCCAAAGGAGGTGGCGATGATAATCTCGTCTCCGTTTTCGATCATCTCCTCGATGACTGTTTCGCAGGTGTCTTCCTCGGGAATGTTTTCGTGGATGTCTATCTCTAGATTCAGATTTTCAGCTGTTTTCGTAAGGCCGTCTACATGGGCCTGGTTCCAACTGTGGTCGTTGCGGTGCCCGATGGCGATTAAGCCCACCTTTGTCTTGGCGCGGGTCACGTCGGTATCCTTTTCCTTGACTTGGGTGGCGAAAAGCCCTACGAAAATTGCAACGAAAACTGCAATGGCGAAAATGGAAATTTTGTTCAAAGGAGTATCCTTGTTTTTTGGGCAGAATCAAAACCCTGCTAGTCGTCTTGCCGCATTTCGAAGTTGGTGTCGGAGTCGATCAGTTCCAGCATCTTTTCGGCGAAGGTGGGGTCGAACTGCCGACCCTTGCCTTTCTCGATTTCGGCGCGTACCACCTGCTGGGACAATCCCGAACGATAGCTACGGCAAGAGGTCATGGCGTCGTAGGCATCGGCCACGGCAATGATGCGGGCGATTTCGGGAATGTTGTTTCCGCACAAGCCCTCGGGATAGCCCTTGCCGTCGAATCGCTCGTGATGGTAGTGTGCTCCAATCTGGATGTTGGGCATCTCGGAGATTTTCTTGAGGATTCCCATGCCGATACCCGGATGCTTTTTGATTGCCTCGAATTCTTCGTCGGTAAGGTGGCTGGTCTTGTTGATGATGGTGTCGGGGACCCCGATTTTACCGATGTCGTGGAGCAACGCCACGAAGTAGATTTCGTTTTGTTCTTCAATGCTTTTGCCTAGGCGCTGTGCGATAGCCTTGGAATATTTGGCAACTCGCTCGGAATGACCGTTGGTGTACTTGTCCTTGGCGTCAACCGTGGTTGCCAAGGCTTGCACCACCTGGAGGGATAGCTGTTCCAGCTTGCGGCGGCTTTCTTGCAATTCCGAGGTTCGCTTTTCGACCTCTTTCTCCAGGTTGTTCTGCAACTTGCGCATGGTCAAAATGCGCTTGATGCGCTCCATTACGATATCTTGCACAAAGGGCTTTTGTATGTAGTCGAGGGCTCCTGCCTTGAACACCTGAATTTCTGTTTCTCGGTTGCAATCGGCGGTGAGGAACACCGCGGGAATTTCCTTGCACTTTTCAATATGGCGTATCTGTTCCAAAAGTTCAATGCCGTTTACCTCGGGCATGTGCAAATCCAGAAGAATCAATGCGGGCAGGTCTTTTTCCAGGTAATCCAAGGCTTCTTTGTGAGAGGCGGCGCAGACTACCTCGTAGTTGCTGTCCAGCATGCGCTTAGCAAGCCTTAAGTTCATGGATTCGTCGTCCACCACGAGAATGGTATCTCTTTCAGGAACAACGGTGTTTGTTTCGCTCATATTCATCCTTCGTTCAACAAACTGAACGGAATTTCGTGCTTCAATGTACTGGTTATAACTTGTTGTAAAAATAATAAAGTGCTGAAGGCTTTGAAAAAATCATTTTACCGAAGGTGCTTAAGCTATGTGTTGAAAAAGTGTATCATATAGAATATTTTAATTATAGATTTATTAAAATTACAGATAAAAATATAAAAATTCATATTTTTGTATCATAGACTATTGACTTTTTCAAAAAAAGGCTATATTGTCGGTATAAAGTAGGGACCATCTGTAAAATCATGTGTCAGGTAATACTTGGTTTCCAGTTGTCGGTTGTCAGTGATAAGGTCGCTTCGCTTTGAGGTGTGAGCTATGAGTTCGCTGCTCTAGGCTGAG
>JABUUR010000442.1 GCA_021443065.1 Fibrobacter sp. | reverse complement strand
CAAAGCGACGATATAGAATTGTTGGCAACTTTGTTGCCTTACAATTCTTAGGTTCGAAGAAGCAGTCGCGCCCTCACTGCTGAGGGCTAAAATACTGATAACCGACAACTGAAAACCATGTATTACTTAACACACGATTTTGCAGGTGGTCTAAAAATTATTCTTCTTCTTCGTCCTCGTATTCTTCTTCTTCCTCTTCTTCAACTACTTTTTTCTTGGCCTTCTTCTTGGACTTGCTTGCCTTTGCCTTCTTGGGGGCGGGCTTCTTGATCTTGCCTGCATCCTTGTACTTTACACCGAAGGCGCGGTAGTCGCAGACCGTGGTGGAACTGAATACAAGAACGCTGAATCCCATGGAAGTGGTAGATTCTTCGGCCTGGATATCCACGATGTTGTCGAAGTCATTGAGGTTTGCGTCGTACCATTCAGAAATGGAGCAGGCTCCATCTTCGGATGCAGTAATGGGAGTGATTTCGGAATAGAAGTCCGGGTTGATTTCGTGATCCCCAAAGGTCTTCATCTGGTGGGTCGTTACGGTGCAGCCCGTAAGGTACATTGCAAATGCGGCCAATGCCAAAAGCATTTTTTTCATTTTATACTCCTATAGAGATTGTTTGTATTTTGTTTAGTAATATATACATATTTTTCTCGATTTTTTATGGAAAGTAGCCAAAATGTTAGTATAATTTTATTGCAGAGGTATTAGCATGAGAGTTTTTGTAACCGGGGGCACAGGTTTCATTGGACATTATGTGGTCAAGGCTTTGCTTGCCAAGGGGCACGAGGTGGTCATTGCCACGAGGCACCCCAACAAGGTCCCCAGCCTAAAATCCCAGCCCAACGTGAGTTTTGTGGAATGCTCCCTTACGGATTTCGAGAAGATTGCCGATGGCCTGGTGGGTTGCGACGCCTGCATCCATATCGCCCTGGGCTGGGGCGAAACCCCCTCGTCCATGCTGATGAACGATACCCGCGCCACCGTGTACATTCTCGAAAGTGCCGCCAAGGCCGGCTGCAAAAAGTTCATTTACACCAGCAGCACCGCGGCCATGGGCCGTATGCGCCCGGACATGCGCGAAGTCACCTCCAACCTGCCCTCGGACCTCTACGGGGCCACGAAGGCCGCGGGGGAGGCTTTCGTCTTGGGCTTTACCCATGGCTATGGCACTCGTTTCCCCGAGGTGACCATGTCCCGGAACATTATCCGACCGGGTTACACCTTCGGCAATCCCGCCTGGTCCGACGGTTGTTGCCAGCCGGACCGACGATTCTTCGACATGGCGCATGCCGTCAAGGAGGGCCGCGATATCAACATCATCAAGAACGACGGCACACAGTTTATCCATGCCAGCCAGCAGGCGGAACTCTACATGAAGGTCCTTGAATCAGACAACAACGAGGAAATCTACCTGGGGCTCGGCGAAGTCTGGATCAGCTGGAAAGAAATCGCGGAGATGATGATTGCGCTTTGTCCCGGCACCAAGAGCAAGATCGTGGAAACCGACCTGGGGTGGTCCGACGATCCCATCATGTACGATGTCCGTAAGATCAAGGAACGGTTCGGGCTTGTCTATGACGGTCACGACTTTATGTCGGAACACGTCAAATGGACTTTTGAGCAAATTTAAATTTAGATTGCCGATTCATTTTTGCAGGGCTTGGTATTCCGCCAGGCCCGCAATTGTTTTTTGCTGTGCTGCTTTTACGGTGTTTACCAGTTCTGGATTCGCCTGCTTGTTTTGCGGGCGAAGCTGCTCGGTAAGTTCCGCCGCCGCCTTGCTCAACTCCGTAAAGCCCAGGTTGGCTGCAACACCCTTAAGGGAGTGCGCCGCCCGAAATTGCTCGCAGATATCGGCGGACCCTACGGCGGCCATCAGCGTTTCGTAGGACGAGTCCTTCGTGTACATCAGTGCGAATCTTTCCACAAATGATTCGCTCATGAGTCGGGTCAACACGTCGTCGTAATTTCCGCCGATTTTCTCGTATAGTTCCTTGATGTTCATTTTGTTCTCCCCCTTAGGAGCCAGTGCGATTAATAGGTAAGTATCTTGTTTTCGGCCTGGTGCTTTGCCAGGAATTTCTTGAAGTCTTCCTCGGGCAGGGGCTTGCTGAAGTAGTACCCTTGAATGTAGTCACAGCCTGCTTTTTTCAGGAATTCCAACTGGTTTTCGTTTTCGACACCTTCGGCCACGACTTTCATCTTGAGGTGATGACTCATGTTGATAATCAATTCCACGATGTGGGGGACTTCTTCGTTGTTTTCCAATTGGCGGATGATGCTCATGTCGATCTTCAAGATGTTGAAATGGTAATTCATGAGCATGGCCAGCGAAGAATAGCCCGAACCGAAATCGTCCATCAATAGCCAGGCCCCCAGGTGGCGTATTTCCTTGAGGATCACGCTGCGGTTTTCCTTGAGGGCGGCGTAGGAGGACTCCGTGATTTCGTAGCGAATGTCCTTGGAACTGGAGGGGTCGTTCTCCAGGCGGTCCTTGAGGAACTGGATCATGTCGGCGTCGTAAAAATCCATCCAGGACAAGTTCACCGAGATGGGGACGGTAGGCAGCCCCTGGGATTTCCATTCCTTGAGAATGGAATGGACCTTGATATCTACAAAGAGGTCCAACTTCGAAATGTAGCCGTCCTTTTCAAGCGCCGGTATGAACAAGTCCGGAGGCACCATGCCCCTTTCGGGATGGATCCACCTGACGAGAGCCTCGGCGGAGGCTACCTTGCCTGTGGCAGCCTCCATGACCGGCTGGTAGTAGACCTTGAATTCATCGTTTTCCAGGCTCGTTTCGAATTCCGATGTGACTACGGCGGTGTTGACGTAGCTTTGTGCCATCTTTTGATCGAATTCGGCGTAGGGCTTCAGGTATTCGTCTTCGATGTAGTTCAAGGCCAGCTTTGCCCTGTCTATGTACCCTGCGACGGAACTTTCGTCGTCCAGGTGGGCGACCCCCATGCGGAACCGCACCTGCATCTGGCGGCCCTTGATTTCGATGGTGTCTCCGTCGTGGTCCATCATGGCGTCGTAGTCGATGCGTTCCCGTTCTGCAAGGCATACGAAATGGTCTGCCTCGAGGCGGGCGACGAACAGCGGGTTGAGATCGCTGTCTTGAATGCTCTTGCTGGTGAACTTGAGCACGTTGTCGCCACCGGAAGTCCCCATGATGGAATTGATTGCCTTGAAATTTTTGATGTCGAAGAATATCATGGAATACTTGGTGATGTCGTCCACTTTTTGTATGAACTTTTCGACAATCTGTATAAAGCCGCTGCGGTTGTAGCAGCTGGTAAGCGCATCCCTGTAACTTTGGGAACAGAGGTTGATGACGTTCTCGACGCGGTGCCGCACAATGTTTGGGTTGAATGGCTTTGTAAAAAAGTCCACGGCCCCAAGGTCGTAGGCCTTGTCCAGGGATTTCTCTGAATTGTCGCCGGAGATGATGATGACCGGAAGGTCCTGCTGGACATGGTGCTCCTTAAGTTGCTCCAGAAATTCAAAGCCGTCCATCTGGGGCATGACCAGGTCCAAAAGAATCAGACGGAAAATGTGGTCGTCTTTTTCTATGATGGAAATGGCCTCGGAACCGTTTTCTGCCTCGGTGATGTCGTAGTCCTTCTCCAACATCATTCGCAACATGCAGCGATTGATTTCCGAATCGTCAACAATTAGAATTTCTTTCTTTATCATCCTTAACTCTTCAATCTTTAAATTGTGTCACTTGAGCACGTTTGCAAGGGCGGTAGACAACTGGGCTATGCTGATGGGCTTTGCCACATGATCGTTCATGCCCGCGTCGAAGGCTTGCTTTCGGTCTTCGTTGAAGGCGTTCGCGGTCATGGCAATGATGGGAATTTTCGCCTTGTACAAATTGTCCAGCTTGCGTATTTCGATGGTCGTCTCGTAGCCGTTCATGTAGGGCATCTGGATGTCCATCAGGATAAGGTCGTAGTAGTCGTCTGCATGGCCGATGAGTTTTTCCAACGCCTTTTTGCCGTCTTCCACGACTTCGACGAAAAATCCCATTTCCTCAAGAATGGCCACTGCAATTTCTGCGTTCAACTCGTTGTCCTCGGCCAGCAGAATGCGCTTGCCCTTGAACTTGTTTAAGTCGTTCTCGGTCACTTCGCTTAAGGTATCCGCTTTACCGAAGTTCTTGGCCTCGATTTGTTTTGCCACTTCGATTTGCTCAGGCGACGGAATCCGCAGGGGCAGATGTATTGTCACCTTGGTCCCTTTTCCCACTTCGCTTTCGATATCGATGTCGCCCTCCATCAAGTCGATGATTCTCTTGACAATGGGCATGCCCAGGCCAGACCCCGCAATCTTGCTGTCGGTAGAGGTCCTTTCCCTGGAAAATTCGTCAAAGATGTGGGGGAGGAAATCCTTGCTTATCCCGATGCCGGAGTCTTCGCAGATGGCGGTGTACATGGTGTAGCCGGGCTTTTCGCATGGAGCCTCCGTCAGGGTCAGTTTGACAAAGCCTCCGGGGGCTGTGTACTTGATGGCGTTGCTTACGATGTTCAGCGTCAGTTCCCTGATTTTTGTCTCGTCGCCGATGACGTAATCGTGGGTCAGCTTGTAATCGTTTGTAAAGGAGAGGTTCTTTGAATGTGCCAAATCAGAAAATACATCGTCGGTAATGTCCTCGAAGGCTTGGGTGTTGATTACGTTTTCTTCAAGGAACATTTTGCCGCTTTCAATCCGTGCCATTTCCAGCACGTTGTTGATCAGGCTCAACAGGAACTGGCTGGAATTCTTGATTTTGTTCACGTAGTCTGCGCACTTTGCCTTGTCGTCCAGGTTGCTTTGGATAAGGTTGGTGAACCCGATGATGGCGTTCATGGGGGTGCGGATGTCGTGGCTCATGTTGAACAGGAACGTGGACTTTGCCTGGTTTGCGGCCTCGGCCTGCCTGCGGGCATCGTCCAGGGACATGTTCAGTTTATCCTGCTCCAATTTTTCTTCTGTAACGTCGCCCAGAAAACCGGAAATCGAAAAGGTGCCGTCGGCTTCCATGATTTTTGTTCCGCCGGCCCTTAGGTAGATGGTTCCTTTTTCAGGATGTTCCCACTGGAGGACTCTGGACTTGACCTCGCCACGGCGCATGCTTTCGCTGTCTCTCTTGGCAAACTTCAGGGATTGTCTGGAGAACCGTTTGTTCAAGTATTCCAGGGCTTCCCCTGGGCTCAAGGAGTCTGGCATGGCAAGAATCTTTTTCCAGGTTTCATTGCCCGTAAGGCCGCAGATGTTTCCATCTTTGTCGAGGATGTACTTCCAGATTCCGTATCCCGTGGAGTCTACGACCTGGTTGACTTCGGCCAATGTTCTTTGAATCTCGTTCTTTTCGTTTTCCTGGACAAAGACATGGAGCAGGCAACATCCGAATAGGAGACCCAAGGTATAGAAAGGCAACAACGGGAAGAACGACTGAAAGACAATCGCTGCAATCATGACGACGCCGCAAAGACTGACCGTGTTATGCCTACGCTTTTTTTCTCCGTTGGATTTGCGTGCCACAACAAGTGTTTGGATGGAGGTCATGGCGAACAGGAGTACCTGGGCGCCGATGCCCAGGTAACGCAGGGTGTCGATGTGGAACACCCCGTTGTCGTCGATCCAGAACAAAAGATGGTTGAACTGGTTTGTGATAAAGAGAACGACACACAGACAAATGAATGACAAGACGGAAACTCTAAGGAACTTGCCGAAAGAATCGTGAATGTCAAGATAGGCCACCACATATTTGCACCAGTACACCACGGTCAGGGCGCTTAAGGTGTAATAGGCGACAGTGTCCAAGTAGAGAAGTTTGGGGCTATGGATATAAGCGATAAAGCCCCAGAGAATGTCTACCACGAAGTAGGCGAGAATGCAAAGGAGAAATTTTTTATAACAGGTCTGTACTGTGGATGTATCGGAACATAAGAAAGAATCGTGATTGACGATCACGTGGGTGATAAGGGCAATGATTCCAACAACAGAATAATAAATGTAGTCCATTATTTATTCCCTAGGAAAACCTTCTATTAAAACAAGAATTCCATAATTATATTGAAAATGATAGTTTTTTATAACAAAAAAAGGGAACCCGATAGGTGGAAAAACCTTCAAAAACGAATAAAAGGCGCCGGGGTGTGACCGGCGTCTCTTTTGCAAACGTTTTTTCGTGTAAATTAACCGCAACGGTTCTTGTTTGCGTCTATGCCGATGTAGTCGGGATAGTTGTTGTCGAAGCAGGCGGCACAGTAGTTTTCACCTTCGCCGGTGCAGTCCTTCATGCCTTCCACGCTGAGGTAGCCGAGACTTTCCACGCCCAGCATCTTCGCAATTTCTGCGGGGCTCATGGAACTTGCCGCAAGTTCGCCCTGGCTAGGAAAGTCCATGCCAAAAAAGCAGGGGTGGGCGACAGGGGGCGATGCTATGCGGATGTGGACTTCCAAGGCGCC
>JABUUR010000055.1 GCA_021443065.1 Fibrobacter sp. | reverse complement strand
GCGCTGAAGCGCTAAGAAATGCTTCATCCCGGCCTAAGCCTGCCCCGGCCTTGAGCCGGAATCTGTCCACTTTATCTACGTGCCGTGCCCCCTTGCGTCATTATAGGCTATCCGGGACTTGACCCGGGATTTTTTAGGACCGACAAATTGAATGATGGCCGGGAGGACATTGCAAAAAATCCCCCGGAGGATTTCCGGAGGATTTTTTTATGAGACTGCTTTTTGCGGCGGTTACCGCAAATCGTAACTACGGTTTTTCGCGACGGTAACCGCGCTTATAGGTATTATAGGTTCTGGTGTAGAACACGTTACCCAACTGTTCCTTACCCATGGTCTTCTGACAGGGAGTTGCTTCTTCCTGGATAACGGTAACCTGATAAATGTAAACACCGGTTCCGACAGCGCGACCATTTTGAGACACAGGATACATCTTGACCGTGGCAAGGAATGTTCCCGTTTCACCTATCAACGGTTCCGTTCCGCAGGCACTTGCAGACTTGGCCGGAGACTGTACAGCCAAAGCCTTGGCAACATCTTCCTTGGTTACCTGCTGATGGTACTGGCTTACAAAGTGGCCCAGGTGGTCGAACACACGAACGTTTATACGGAAGGCGCCCTGCATGGGGAAGGCCCAACTGGTGCAACTTTCAGTTCCGTTTTCGTTAAAGCACCTGGAATTGGAGGTAACCATCTGTCCCCCCACAAAAGCGGAGGCGTTGTTACCAAGAGCACCATTTGCACCTGCTGCACCGTAGAACTTGGCTTCGTCATCAGTCAAGCTCAATGGGTTGCCGTTCTTACCCACAGGCTTGCCATCGGGGCCATTTTCCGGGAGCGGGGTAAGGATAAGGTCTGCAGTAAATTCATCCTTCAACACACCACCGTTCTGTTCAGCAATGGTGGTCAGTTCGTCGGCTTGCTGACTAAAGTCGGGGCGGGTAATTGCAGTATCCAGAGGGACATCCTTGATTTCGTTTGCTGCAAAGAACTTGACCTTGGCCCATTCCTGTTCATTCAATTGGTCAGGGTAACCAACCACAGGCTTGCCAGAACTTGAGGCGACATCAAAATGAATATACTTATTCCATTGAATCAGTTCGTCCCAAAGAGAGGGATTACGACCAGGAGCCAAATTGTTATAAGCAGCAGCAAGATCGGCATCGTTAGCAATTTCAAGACTTTCCTGGAAGTTGAAAGCAATCAAGTCGTTACCAAGAATGCCACCTTCCACGATATTGCCCTCGGAATCCTTGAGCACACCGGTCATCTGGTACAGAACACCGCTGGATTCCTTATCTTTACCACCGGTAATTGAACTGACATAGTAACCATAAGTTTTGTAAGTCTTGTTGCCGGCAGCATCGGTCACAGCACGGACTACAACCATGGTAGGCTGACCGCTAGTAAGGCCAGGAGATGTTGCGTCAGCAGCGGAATTATTGATACTGGCGATAGTCTCATTAGAGAGCAAAGTATTCAGCAAGATACTGGTAGTCTGCTCACCGTTTTCGTCCACCTTTACAGTCACGTTGTTTACAGCAGGCTGGCCGAAACGAGACTTGGCCATTTCAGACAAGGTGGAGTGTATCTTCATGTTGGAACCGTCGGTCTGGCGGTCTGCATAGAAGAAGTGCAGGTGATGCCAGGAACCATCTTTCCAAGTACCATCCACATCAAGGTCGCAGTTTTCATTTGCGGCGTTATAGCCGGCAAGAGGCATACCGGGCTTGCAACCATGGGCATTGGCACCCAAGAAGTCCATATCAGCCGTACCGGGGGCAGCCAAATGGGTACCACCAAGGTCCACCACCAGAACACCGTCTACGAAAATCCACATATCATCGTCACCGGCAAACTCGAAAACTTCTTTAGCGCCTTTCTTGTACTTGAACTTAAGGTAACCCATCATAGTCAAACTATAATTACGAAGATGACGCTTGCCGAGAGTAGGATTCGCTGCTGCCGCAATAAAGGCGGCAGAACCCATAGATTCGTTACCCGCAGGACCGACAGCCCTAGGACCGCCATTGGCTAGCCAGGAATTGCAAAGAGAAGCTGTTTTATCACCCTTGTAATCAGTCTGATCTGCGGCCCATCGGTAACTGTAGGGAGGACAGAAAATAGAAAGGGATTGAGGACCGTACTGATTAGTATTGCCCTTCACGCCCTGCCATTCCATGGTCGTAGGATTGATGGAATCTAGAGGGAAATAACCACCGTTATTCCAGTTGTAGTCAATTTCAAAGACGTTTCCTGTGGTACCCACCTGAGGCAATTCAATGGGAGATTCCGTTTTCAAATTTTTGCCAGGGACATCAGTAAACCATTCTTCAAAGAAAGAATTATCACATGCATCACGATTCTTGACAATGATGGGATTATACATCATGTCTTCCCCAAGATTTGGATCAAAGACCAAGTTCTGCATGACCATTCCTGGCGTAACATACACGATTTGGCTCCACGAATGAGACTGACAAATCTTGCCGGTCTGATGTTTGCCATTCTTTGAGCCGTCTTCGTCTGTAGGCTTCCAAGTTGAGGTGATAGCCTCGCTGGTATACAACTCATGAGCATAACCACGCATAATTTTTAGGCTATTGGGATTCAAATTTGGATCGTAGGAGCAATCTTTGAACTCGCCATACCAAGTATAACCCGCTGTAGATCTTTTGGCTAAAAGATAGTCTGGCAACGACGGAAAGGCTGCACCATTTCCGGTAAAGACTTCTTTTGGATAGCCATCGGTGCCAACAGGAATACCAAGTTCCGGAGACTGGGTATTTCCACAACCATAAGTCGCATTGGCAGCACGTTTTGCACCCCAGAAAAGATCATCGCTATAGCCACGATAAATCCATGTTGCCGGGCCACCCACATTATTCCTTCCACCATTTACGGAACTGTTTACGTATTCTTCCTGAAAGTTTTCAAAGTCAGGATGTGTCGCCTGGAAATCGCGGACAATCACGTCAAATTTTGCACAATTTTTGTTTGGGTTATCGGAACACTTGTCAATTTCTGCAAAAGACTGTCCCATACCTAGGGTCAGTGCAATCAATAGTACTGTGTTTTGCTTTTTCATAAATCCAATCTCCACCTATATATAGGTTGCAAACATTCAAACCTAAATATACACCTTTTTTTCACCTTTTATTTAGCCTAATTTCCAAAAAACGCCAATTTTACGATTTTTACAATAATTAGTGACCTTTTTCATTAAAAAACGTCTACTTTTACAAACAATAGCCCGGTAAAATGCTAAATAAGGGCCATGACATCCACGACCACATTCACAATTATCTTCACAATCATCATTGCACTGGTGCTTTTACGGGCATTTTGGCTTAGGATCAAGGCCGCCAGCACCCGAAACGACAGTTTCAAGCAACTGCCCCCCAAGGATCAACTTTCCGTACTCAAGGAATGCCTGCTGAACAACCCCACCGAGAAAAACCTCCAGAACCTGAAGGACTTCGGGGAGCAGTTCCAGGTAGACTTCGACGGGGAGACCTACCGCCCCTTTATGAAAAGACAACTGGAAATCGCAAGGCAAAAGAACGCCCTTGCCGAAGACAACGAACTTTTTGCCGCCGAGGCCCGCTGGCTGGACTCCATCCTTCCGTTGGAGTTCGCCGAAGCCAAGGCTGCCCTGGCCTGCGGAGAAAACGCCACCTACATAGAAAAGAGCCTGGAAGGTATTTCCAGACTTTACTCCGACGAGGCCATTCTTGATGCGCTGGAAAAGCTTGCCCCCCATTACGAAAAGGCCATGAGCCTCATAGACAGTTACAAGGAACTGGTAGACATCCGGGAGCAAAGCGGCGCAAGCGACGAAGAACTTGAAAAACTACGGAAAATAAGGAACAAGTGGGACGAAGACCTGCTTAACCTTCAGCAATAAAAGTTCTCAACAGCAAAAACGAAAAGCGACCGGCACCGACCGGTCGTTTTTTTTAGCGGTAGCAAGTTCTGTTAGAACCAGCGCCAGGTCAGGCCAAAGAGCACCATGTTCTTGTACTGGGCGTCCTTGGACTGGTCGTAGTCGTAGGCCATGTCAAAGCCCACCTGGAGTTCAACCAGCGGTGCCAACTTGATGGCCAGAAGGTTTTCCCACTTGCCGTCGATCTTTTCGACACCTTCGAAATTCACAAAGCCCCACAGACGAGTCTTGAAGTTGATTAAGTCCGAGAGATCGTACTTGAGTTCCAAAATACCTTCGAGGCCCGGTTCGTCGCGGAATGTTTCCACCTTGTCGGCGGTTTCGGGATCGTCGGCAAAGCCATAACCGTCAGAAATGGTCATGCGGTTTGCAAAGCCCACGCGTGCAGAAAGGTTTTCGTTAGGGACATAGGCAAAACCTGCGACCTGGGTTTCGTAAGCAGGGTCCATAAAGCTAGAAATAGCCTTCTTGGTTTCGACACCGTCTACGGTTTCGTACTTGAAGCCGCTCATAATCTGAGTTTCAAAGCGGTTGCCAATGTAGGCCTTGATGGTAGAGGAGAAAGGCATGTTGAAGTCGACCATGGATTCCCAGAACAACTTGTCGGAGGACTTGCGCCAACCCAGTTCGTCGGTCCAGGTCTGGCCCAATTCGATGTCGATCAGGTTGCGCCAGTTTGCAACGGACCAGTTACCCTGAAGGTCTGCGTGATACATCACCAGCCAGTTGTAGTTGGAGGTGCCGTCTTGCTGCCAGTTGTTAAAGTTGTACCAGTTGAGTTTAACACCGGCGACAACATCGGCTTTCCAGTTTTCAGGGAGAGTGCCTTCGAACATGCCGCCTTCAGCCATTGCAGGGGCCGCAAAAGCGCATGCTGCAGCGCAAGCCATAAAGAAATTCTTCAACTTCATATTGTGTCCTTTTTTGGCAAGGTAATTCTACCTTGGTTGTAACTCTGTGGGAAAAATAGGAATATTTTAAATTCGGTCAATCAAAATGTCATATAAATGTTATATTCCAGGCATGAATTTGACCTTGCGCACAAAACTCTTGATTGCCGGCCTTGTTTTGACCTTGGCCGGGGTTTCAAGTGGGGCGCGACAAGGCCCATGGAAGTTCGAATTGGGCATGGGTACCCGCAGTTTGACACCCCTCGTTCTTGTAGGCGGCGTTTCGTACAAAAATCTCGGGTTTAAACTCCAGGGTCTCGGTTTCCACAACGGGCCGCGGGATTACTGGTGCGGTGCCCGGGGCAGCCTGCTCTGGACGTTTTTTGACGACCTGCCCTTTCAGGTTAGCCTGGGCATTGGTACGGGTTACGAATTTGCGCAGGCCCCCAACGACTTGTACAGGGCCATAAACATTGCCAACGGTGCCAAATATTTGGTTCCGTACAATTTCAAGGAAGATTTCGACGTGTCCGGAGAAATCTGGACCAGTGTTTACGGTTTCTACACACAAATTAGCGTTCCGGTGTACCAGATGAACCGGAATTTATCCAATGAATTGCTGTGGGGCGTAGGGTATATCTATAGGTTTTGAGATCCCGGCTCCCCGGATCAAGTCCGGGGCAGGCTTAGGCCGGGACAATAAAAAATCCCCGGTTGTGCACCGAGGACTTTTGGATGTTTAAACCGCGGTTGTCCGCGATAAAACCATTACTTGTTGGGGAGTTTGACTTCCTTGCCGAACTTCACGTTGGTCTTTTTACCCAGCAACAGGGCGCGGGTCTTCAGCGGCAGGCCATAGCAGCGGATGAAGCCAGTAGCGTCCTTCTGGTCGTACATTTCAACGTCGGAGAAACCGCCGAGGTTCATGTCGTACAGAGAGTACGGGCTCTTCATGCCAGCCGGAATGATGTTACCCTTGTAAAGCTTGAGGGTGACTTCGCCGGTAACGACACTGTTGACTTCGTCGAAGAAAGCATCCATAGCCTGGCGCAACGGAGTGAACCACTGGCCGTTGTAAACCAGGTTTGCATAAGTCATGGACATCTTCTGGGCTTCGAACAAAGTTTCCTTGTCGAGAACCAACTGCTGAAGGCATTCGTGAGCCTTGTACAACAGGGTGCCACCCGGAGTTTCGTACACGCCGCGGCTCTTGAGGCCCACAAGGCGGTTTTCAACAATGTCCAAAAGACCGCAGGCATTTTCGCCGCCAATCTTGTTCAAGGCTTCAAGCAATTCCACAGCACCCATCTTCTTGCCGTTGATGGAAACCGGAGTACCCTTCTCGAAACCGATGGTCACGTGTGCGGGCTTGTTGGGGGCCTTTTCGTAGGTGTTGGTATGCTTGAGCATATCATACTTGTGTTCCTTGTCCGGTTCTTCCAGAATGCCACCTTCGTGAGAGAGGTGCCAGAGGTTTCCGTCTTCGGAGTAAATCTTCTTCTTGCTGATGCCGTTCAGAGGAATCTTGCGGGCGGCAGCATAGTCGATGGCATCTTCGCGGCTGTGGATGTTCCACTTGGAATCCTTCCACGGAGCGATAATCTGGAGAGTCGGATCCAGGGCGGCGTAGGTCAGTTCGAAACGGACCTGGTCGTTACCCTTGCCGGTTGCACCATGGGA
>JABUUR010000242.1 GCA_021443065.1 Fibrobacter sp. | reverse complement strand
AAAAAACTGGTGGTGGCGTGCGAAGGAAGCCCCGCCCCTGATTTCAAGGAGGACCCTGCCGGAGGAATCGCGATCATTTCCTTGCCCGAAAAAAGCGGAAAGGGGATGGATATGGATTTTTCAAAGGTCAAGGTGAATGTCCTTGGTTTTGAGTCCCTGGATTCCGCGGCCCTTTTAAATGCCGGAGTGCGTCGAGTGGGCACCGCACCTTTTTACAAGACGCTGGAACCGGAATATGTGACAGTTTCCAGGGATTCCAAGGTGGCCTGGGTGAGCCTGCAAGAGAACAATGCCATTGTGAAGGTGGACCTGGGAAGTGAAAAGATTACGGATGTTTTTGCCTTGGGTGCTGTTGACCATTCCAAGGCGGGTTTTGGCCTGGATGTTCGAAAGGACAAAAAAATCAAGATCGAGAATTGGCCCTTGCGAGGATTGCGTCAACCCGATGGAATTACGAGCCTTGTGATTGACGGCCGCCATTATGTAATTACCGCCAACGAGGGGTCGCCTGTCAACGATTACGATTCCTGGACCGACGAGACTACGGTAGAAAAATTGTTTGATGCTGGCCGTTTGGATTCCAGGGTTTTTGACAAGAAAACCTTGAAGGCCTTGAAGGATGTGAAGGTCAGCGATTTTGAACGATGCAACGAAAACGGCAGGGAAATTCCATGCCCCTACGCCCATGTTTTTGGATCTCGCTCCATGAGCATCTTTGACGGCTCCAGCGGAAAACTGCTTTGGGATTCTGGCGACATGCTGGAAAGAGCCTTTGCCGAAATCGCTCCCGATTACTTCAACTGGAATTCCAAGAAGGGGAAGGTCAAGGTGGACGCCCGCAGTGAAGACAAGGGGTGTGAACCGGAAAACGTCACCACGGGTGTGGTTAAAAAGCCGGACGGAAGCGAACGACGTTACGCCTTCCTCGGAATGGAAAGGATGAGCGGAGTGGCCGTCTTTGACATTACCGAAATTTCTGCACCCAAACTGGTGGATTACTACTTGGATCCGGAGGACCGTGGCCCGGAGGGAATGATTTTTATATCTGCAGAAGACAGCCCGGAACCGGGAACATCTTTGCTGGTGGTGGGTTACGAGTACAGCAAGACCCTGGTGGTGTACAAGGTTCAGTAAAAATCAGAGGACGCTTTCTGGCCAGGGGTGCTTGGGGTAGCGGCCCCGCAGTTCCTTTCGAATTTCTGGATAGGTGTTCTGCCAAAATCCGGTCAAGTCCCAGGTTTTTTGCATGGTGCGGAAATTCGGGGCCAGGATGTCGTAGCGGACCTTGAGTTTTCCGTCGGCGATGGAATGCTGGCCTTGCAGGGGTGTGCATTTTTGCGACGTGCGGTCCATCTGCATAAAGTCTTCGATGCGTGCGGAAATTTCGATGAGTACGCCGTCGGTACTTTGGGTGACCAGGTTATTCCCCGTGGTGGAGGGCTCGGGTGCGGCCACCTGCTGGTAGGTGTAGCGGGCCCGCTTGCCGTTGGGAAGCGTAAAGTGGTCGGGGAATGTTCTTGACAGCCATTGGAGCATGCCCTTGCCGAAGTAGTCCTCGATGATTGCGCGGTAGCGGTCTTCGTTCAGATCCCGAAGCAGAAACACTCCGTTTGTGAACTCGTCGAAAATAAGTTCCATGTCTTCGACGTTGAATTCCGGCAGGCCGTACTCCGGGTAGAGCCTGGCTGCAAGACGCATCTTGATGAGCAATGTTTCTACGGCTTCCGTATGGTAGCGACCCGTCCAGTTTTCTTTTCCCAACTTTTCGTCCCAGGCGCTTACGGTAAGCCCCTTGAGGGTGGCGAGAACCTTGGGGGAGGCCTCCTGCGGGAGAATTTCCTTGCGAGCAAGTTCGCGACCATCCCCATCGCTTTGAATTTCTACCCCGATAAAACGTTCCTGCCCGTTGCGCCACAGCAGCTCGTAACTGACGGCGGCATCGGATGTTTCCATAAGTTCCCTGGGGACGGGAACGTAAAGGCTGACCCGGAGTTCCGACTTGTTTGCGCCTCCGGTACGCAGCATGCTTATCGCGAGCAGTGCGTAGGGCGGCTCCGCAGTTTGCAGTCGTATGATGTTCTGGTTGGGCAACTTGTACACGTCGCCTGCAGGGGTTGCCACGCGGTCCGGAAATGCCCTCGTCAGTTCCTTGATAATTCGAAGGTCTTGCGGGATTGTCGCATTGCCATTGCCGGGAGCGGTGTTATGACGTTCCCCGAAAATCTCTTTTCGGTAGTCCTGCAATTGTCGCAACGTCATGGACACCTCACGAGGAACATTCATGCTTCTTGAAAGCGTGTCTTTTGCCAAGGTCAGCAGGTTCAAGGGAATCTTGGACTTTTGTACGGTTTCTGTACCGGCGTGAATCCATGCCATTGCAGAAAGCATCAAGTCGGGCAGGTCGTCAACGCTTTTTGCGGAAGCTAGAATCAAGGCCAAGGAAACATTGCCCATGGGGGACTGTATCGCCTTGAGCCCCAGTTCCGTAATGGTTCCGCCGGCGAGCATTCCGATGCGTGCAAGGAACTTTTCTGCAGATTGCTGACGGCCTGGTGGCAAAGGTGTAGGTAATTCCAGTTGATAGACTTTGCCGCGCTTGTCGGACAAAGTTTTTTCCAATGCCGTTTTTTGCAATAGGAATTCCGAGGGCTCGATCTGGATTACTTCGGGAACTATACCCTTGGGCATGCGCTTTTCGGCATCTTCGCTCCAGAGGCGGATTGCGCAGCCATTTTGAGTTCGTCCGGAACGTCCGGAGCGCTGTATGGCGTTCTGCATGGAAATGGATGCTGTCCGAAGTACGTTCACCTTTTCGCTGTCGTCATATTCGCTGACTCGTTCGACTCCGCTGTCGATGACTCCGCTGACGTTGGGAACGGTAATGGATGTCTCTGCGATGTTGGTGGTAAAAATGACGCGGGGTCGTTCCGTTTCTTCGAAAATCCTGTCCTGGGTTTCTCTATCCTGCCCGCCGTATAGATCCAGGTATTCTGCGGCGTTGGAACCGAGGGCTTCTTCGGCAGCGCTATGGCACCGGGCGATTTCCCCCTTGCCCGGAAGAAACACCAGGGTGGTTTTCCAGATGCCGTTCATATACAAGGTCCGCAGCCCGCGGATCACCTCGGCTTCCTGGGTGTTGCCGGCCACGGGATTCTGGTTGATAATCTGGACCGGGTAAAGAGGGTGTCCCATTTCCAGGCATTTTACCCCCAGGGATTTTTCCATCTCCTCACGATTGAGTTTTGCACTCATGACGGCCAACCGTGGAGCGGAAACCTTGTCAGAACCTGTGGATTGCAGTTTCAGCAAATAACTGAACAGCAAATCCATGTCTGCTTTTCGCTCGTGGTATTCGTCAAACACCACCCAGTCGGCGTCCATTTTCCCATGGAGCAGTTCCTGCAAAAAGTTTCCGTAAGTTTGGAACAGGATTCTTGTGCCGGCACTTTTGCATGTTTCTTGCCGGAACTGGTAACCGACGGTGTTGCCGCAACTTTCGCAGTGGAGTTTTGCGGAATATTGCGCCAGGGACAGTGCGGCGATTCTTCTGGGCTGCAATACGACTACGCGCCCCTGGCAGTGCCTGCTCAAGAACCAGGGGATAAACAAAGATTTGCCAGATCCGGTGGGGGCTTCTACAAGGAGGTTCCTGGATTGCTGGAGAGCATCTTCTAGTTTGTGCTCTTCTTCTGCTATGGCAAGGTCTTTGTAACTTCTGGACATGGTGTGCTTCGCAAGATAAAAAAAGCGCGACCTTTATCGCGCAATTTTTAGATTTGAATTTTGCCTAGGCCCTGGGGTATTTCAATTTTTCGCCGGTGGCTACGTCGATGTAGGGCTTTTTACCTTCGCGGAATTTCTGGTTGATGACCAGGTTTTCGATACGACGCTTGACGCCTGCATCGGTCTTGCAGAAGAAATAGGCGACTTTATTCGTCCCCGGGACAAGGAACATGGCCAGCTTGTACTTCTGGGAAACAGCGCGACGGAAGAACTTGATGTCTTCCTTCTTAGGGACGACAAAGTTACTGCCTTCCTTGACTTCGCAAATCATGTCGGCATCTGCCAGCAGTGCCTGGGATTTTTGCTTGAGGGCTGCAAAGTTGGGTTCGGTGTTCTTTTTGATGGTCTCGAGATTGAATGCGCCACCGCCTTCCTTGAGAGCCTTACGAACTCCGCGGATGACAAAAATGACGACAACAACCAAAACGATTGCTAACAAGTAGGGCCAGTTGTTGGCGAGAAAGTCTAACATGAAAACACCTCTTTTCTATTGACGTGCCCAAAAATAAAAAAATCAAATACGAGTGAGAGAATATGTCTCAAGAAAAAGCAAAGTTTGTTGGTGTAACGGGGGAATATTTTTAAATTTGCCTTGAATGTAAACAGGGTGTCGCGCGTAATGAAAAGTTTTTCTGCCATTGTGGGTCTTGTACTTGGTTTAGTCTTTCTTGGCTTGCCGGTTCTGTCCTTTGGCGGGGAATGTGCCGAGGGCGCTGTTGTGGGGGACATCAAACTGGATGGCTTGAATCACACGAAAAAGCGTGTGGTGGAGCGTGAACTGCAGAACAAGATTGGAGAGGCTTACTCCGTTCAAAAGTTCCAGGCAGAAAAACTGAAACTTCAGGACCTGGACCTGTTTACCGAAATTTTTACTTCATGCGAATCTTTGGAAAATGGGACGGTGGAACTGACTTACCATCTCAAGGAAATTTTCCGCTGGATTCCTGCCCCCGCCGGCAAGAAGACGGACCGCGACGGCTTGATGCTGGGCCTTGCCTTGGCCAACTTGAATATCCTGGGGGAGGATATTCGGCTCGAGGTCCAATATCGTACATCGGTAGACCCGTTCTTTGACCGTAACGAGTATGCGTTGTACGCCAGTTCGCCTTATTTGCTGGGCTTGCCCGTGGGATGGAATTTTGAATTTCTTCGCACGGACAGCTGGGACAACTTGCGGAAGTTCCAGGACGCCAGTTGGCTTGCTGACCTGGACTTGAACATAGAATTGAACAAACGTTTTTATCTGTTGATTTCCGGTGCATACCGCTTTTTGGAAGGTGGGGCGGGCCACTTGCCGGAAATCGGCGTGGGTTTTATTTTTGACAGGCGCGACTCCGAACTGGATTCTCGAAAGGGCCTTTACCTGGAGTACATGTTGACCCATGTGGGAGCGGGCGTGGGCGAAAACCACAAGGGAGAAAACTACTGGGAAGTTCTTTGGGATGCAAAAGGCTATGGGACGGTTGGCCGCTTTATTACTGGTGCTACTGCCTTGTTCCGCTATCGTCCTGGGGTCGTGGCCGCCTATGATTATTTCTATCACGGTGGTGCAAATACTTTCCGTGGACATGAGGCGGATTCTTTGAGCCTGGGTGTTCACGAAATGCTTTTGACTTTGGAAGAACGTTATGTTCTGCTGGAACGTCGTTCGGCCAGCGTCTTTGGTATCAATTTCTTTTACGGTTTGCAACTTGTTGCTGGCCTGGATGGAAGCGTGCTTTGGGATGAGGGCAACCCTCATTGGGATGATTTTGAAGGTGCGGTCTATGGAGGTGTTCATCTGATTATCCCGGCGCTGGACCGGGTTCGCCTTGAAGTGGGGTACAGCCCTGACCGCGGTGAACCGGTTTTTCATTTCGGACTGTTTGACAAAACAATATCTTCCCGTTGGCGAAGCCGATAAATACTTTTTTATCAAAAAGAACGAAATTTGTAAAAATCCTTTACGGAATTTGTTCAAAATGTTAAATTTGTACAAGTCGCATTGATAAAAGAGAAAAAGGTCCTGTAAGTCGGGCCATGGAGAAAAGATGTCTATCAACTATTTGGATTTGCCGATCGGTAAAAAGTATCCCTACGAAGTGGACTGTGTCGTAGAAATCGGTAAGGACACCAACTTGAAGTACGAATATGACGAACGTCTTCACGTGTTTCGTCTGGACCGTTGCCTGCTTAGCTCCATGAGCTATCCTTGCACTTACGGATTTATTCCCAGCACCAAGGCGGATGACGGCGATG
This sequence comes from Fibrobacter sp., assembly GCA_021443065.1. GTDB lineage: Bacteria > Fibrobacterota > Fibrobacteria > Fibrobacterales > Fibrobacteraceae > Fibrobacter. Next base: position 589 of record JABUUR010000242.1, on the reverse strand, counting down.
CCCTGGATATGCTGATTTACAGCCCCGCCTCCATGATGACGGGCTCTGTATGCACCTGCCGTGTCATCGGCGCTCTCGATATGACCGATGGTGGAAAAAAGGATTACAAGGTTTTAGGTGTGCCTGTGTTCAATCCCCGTCCCATCAAGGATATTCACGATGTAGACCAAATGTTCCTTCGCATTACCAGGAATTTTTTCCAGAACTACAAGGAACTGGAAGGAAAGGATGTTCAAATCGGTGAGTGGATGAATGCGGAGTTTGCCCGTGAAAAGGTGATTGTAGCCCACCGAGCCTATTTCCAGAATCAGGTCCAGATTCCAGAAACCCGCTATCAGGAGCCGGAGGCTACCGACAATCTTCCTCCAGAAGAACTGATTTAGTAGACAGTAGTTAGCAGATAGTAGGTAGTGTTGGGTGGAGAATCGGACTGTCATACCGGCCACCTTGGCATTTCATCCCGTCCACCTTGGCGTGTCATCCCGGTCTAAGCCTGCCCCGGGCTTGCCCCGGGGAGCCGGGACTTCCGGCCCCCATTGTCATCCCGGGCTTGACCCGGGATCTCTCAATCCGCAGGGTCGCTGAATAA
>JABUUR010000120.1 GCA_021443065.1 Fibrobacter sp. | reverse complement strand
GCCACCGGCAAAAAGGAATATGGCGACGACGCCATCCGCAACAAGAACCTGGGCACCACAGTTCCCCAGTCTTTTATGGACTGCGTCGGCTGTTTTGAAGGCGGATGGTTCGTTACCGACAACAAGGGATTCTTGAAGAACGTAAAGAACACAAGCTGGGCAAACTCCTACGCCTACGCCACCTACGCACTTTACAAGTTGATCCTGGCAGACAAGGACAAGGCAATCAACGTTTACGGCTTGACCGAGACCGAATGGTCCAACGCTATCGAAGACTGCGTCATGAGCATGATTCACAACCTGAGCGACGTAAGCCTCGGAGCCGGTACGGCATCGATTACATTACCCCGAAAGGACTCTTCCAACTACATGGTCCAGGATATCGGATGGAAGGGCCACGAAATCAAGTTCGACCCCCTGTGGTACTCCATGAATACGGACCAGACCTGGATATACAACCGCTACCAGGCGGGCAACACCTTTGAAGTCCTGGCCTACGCCGACGTTACCGCAGACATCAGCAAGAAGGGATACGTTCTCCCGAACCTGGGATCTCCGGACTGGAAGAGCGACCAAATGCACCAGCTGGGCATCAACCAGTTGAACTACCTGCTGGGCGTGAACCCCTGGGACGTTTCTTACATCCTGGGTATCGGCGACAAGAACGACAACCACCCCCACCACCGTGCGGCAAACCCCGAAGGAAAAAACCAGCCAGGGGCCGCCTACAAGTACAATCCCCCGGTAGGCGCCCTCTATGGCGGTGTCACCCCGGGCACGACCAACTCCATAGTTCCCGACAACAAGAGTTGGGAAGACTACCACAAGTCCGAAACCTGCATCGATGCGGCAGCCACACTGGTAAGTTCCGGAGCCATCGCCGCGGCAAAGTTCGACCGCACCACACCGCCCAAGGTTTCCGTGGAAATCCGTCATGTGAGCGCGGACTCCGCCATCGTCATGGTGAAACTTACAGGACGGGGTTTTGCAGAACTTAATTACGGCACCAGCGAGACTTCAATGAAAACCACCGCACAGCCCGACACCGTCAAGGCGGGCATGCAGCACGAGATCATTCTCCGGGGCTTGGAAAAGGGCACCACCTACTACTTCTACGCCGTGGGGCAGAACGCCTACGCCGAAGACAGCATTACCGTGAAGTACATGGTGGACAGCACCCAGACTCCTTTCAGTTTTACCACCTTGAACACCATTGAAAACGCACAAATTACAAACATCACCGTCTGCAACCTCTTTGGGGATACAGCCGAAGTCATGTGGTACACCCCCAACGGCGAATACGAATCCAAGATCTACTGGGATACGGTGGCACACGCCTCCGCAGAGGAATACGCATTCAATTCCGGCAGCGGCAATGCGGATATTTCGGGCATCCCCACCAAGTTCCACTACGTAAAGATCGGAGGTCTTAAGGAAAAGACCACCTACTACTACATGGTGGAAAGCAACGGTGCCCAGCAGAATGTGGACGACAAGGGCAACCTGCTCAAGTTCACCACGCCCGTGGGCTGGTACGACTTTAGCGTGCGAGCTTACCAATATGACGACGGTGGACTTGACTTCTTGAACATGAACATCTACAATAACGAGGCAAGGCCCTTCGACAGCCTGACATTGCGAATCTACTTTAACGCAACGCCGGATCAGGTTGAAAAATGCGCCACCTTGTTTGACTCAGACATTTGCCAGGCATACGACGAAGCGGGCTTCAACAGGCCCTGCGAAAATGACCGTGAACTCCGCGATTTGGCAAGAGCTGCTCTCCCCATCCGCTTGGACGATACGTATAATGCAGCCGACGGTTCTTACGCATATTATTTCCCTGTTCCCTTGGGATCTTCCACAATCAAGTCCCAGTCTCGTCTTCGCGTAGACTTGCGATTCTCCGAAGGAATCTCCAACGACGGTTTCAAGACTTGCGAAACATTGGGTCTTGTTCCTGCCAAAAAAAGATTCAACAAGAACACCGGCGACTGGTCCTGGAGACCTCACACCTTCCAGGAAGATGGTGCAGACTACGACGGATTGCCTCTTGAATCGAAGGACTATGGCGACATCGACGGAGACATTCCTGTAAACCCCTACATTACCGTTTACCGCAAGGGCGAGTTCATCTGGGGTTACAGCCCCTCCGCCCAGGAAATGTCCACGAAGAAGGCCCATTACGAAATGGATGTCGTCTACGACGCACCCTTCAACGTGTCCGACGGTTCCTACGTGCAGATCGACCAGACCAGCAGCACCGTATGGGTGACGGGCCATGCCCACGTTACCGAAGGCGGCTACCTGACCAAGATCTGGGCAAACGGCAACTTGGTAGACGCAACCCCGGTCATTATCAGCGGAGAACGATTCCTCGTTTCTTCTGAAGGGACAATCATCGCCCACTACAACTCCGGCGAAGGCGACAAATCCATCGACTCCCTGGGACTTTGGACCTTGAACATTCCTGTAAAGATGGGTATCGGCAGCAACAAGATTGACATTACCTTGTTCGCCGGCGCCGACCCCGAATGCCAGGAATGCACCGAAAACGGCGGCTGTGCCTTTGTGAACAGAAGTTACTACGTACAGTTCACCCGCGGTAACTTGACCGCCTCCGCCCTCACCATCAAGAACGAGCAGGGCAAGGCCGTAGAAAGCCCGGCAGACACCAAGGGCACCAACTTCTTCATCTACCTGACGGACAAGGACAAGGCCAACTACAAGGGCGACCTGAAGGTGAAAGTCATCAACGCCAAGAAGCAGGACACATTGCTGGTGAAGATGACCGAAGACGCGGCAAACCCCGGTTCTTTCAGCAGCACAAAGATTACGGCCATCGCCATAGCGAAGAACATACGGAACAACAGCCAGATTTCGTTCTACCCGGGCGACACCATCCAGGTGGTCTACCTGGACCCCGATGACGAAGAAGACGTTTCCAAGCAGACCTTCTTTGCAGAGTCCAGCATGCCCACGCCCCAGAAGATCCTGGCCCAGGACACAGACTGCGACAACATTGCCGACCAGTTGCTGGTGCAGTTCAACAACGCCCTGAGCGCCAACTACAGTTTTGACAGCATTCGCGTTTTCATCAACGGCATGAAGGATACGGCAACCATCGCGGTGGATGCGGCAAAGGCCATCGACCAGACGGACATCGAGGTTAAACTCCCCGGCACCCTGGGGATTCCCGAAGACCCAGCCCCCATGGGCAAGGCCACCCTCTTTATGAAGGTGGAAGGTACGGTGAACAGCGAAAAGTTCGACATTACCGATGGCATTCCGCCACGGCTCCAGAGCGTGACCATCCTGGAGAATCCGGCGGACCCCGTCCGTGCAGAATACGACACCGTGATGATTTCGTTCACCGAACCGGTGCAGCCCTTCAGGACATGGCCGCTGGCGGTTTACGGATTAAACGGCGCTGCCATAGATCAAAGTTCCATCCAGGTGATAGGCTCCCCCACCACGGAAAACGAAGGCAAGAGCTACATGTTCGTTATCTCCGGCAATGACGACGGCAAGATCTTGCCAATCGGAGGCCAGGTGATTATCAATTCCGCCGTACGGATTAGCGACAACAACTTCAATGTTCTGATTCCCAACCAGAATTGCAAGCAGGTATTTATCGCCGAAACTCCCAAGCCCATTCCTGTGAAATTTGCAGAAATGATTGACTACGAAGGCGACGGCTACCCTGACGAACTTCGCATGCTTTTCGAGAAGAAATTCCGTAACAGAGACGTGCTGGACAGTTTCGTGGTGGAATGGGGCTACAACTCCGAAACAAGGTCCTTCGTTACCAAGGCGGATACATCATCGCTCAAGATTGTTCCAGACAACAACTGGTCCATTCGCGATAGCGTCGGGGAAGAATACACCATCATGATCGACTCCGTAACCAGCGTTGTTCGCGACACCATGAGTATCGTCACTATCAAGATTCCCTCCAGCAACTCCTTTAGCAAGGGTGCCACCACAGGCCCTTACGAAGATGCCAACGGTCACCGCACCGGGCGCGTCACCCCCCGCATGGGCCCCGAAGGCGGTTTCTTTGACAAGAAGTACCCGGTGGAAGACAAGTGCCCGCCCGTGGTACTGAGCGCCGTCTGGAGAAATTTTGAAATTGCAGGCAAGCAGAACGACATTCTGGACGTGGAGATTTCTGAACCTCTGGACACTGTGGCCCAGAATACGGACTATTTCGAGCGCCTGCGCAACGGCGTTCCCAACACCTATTACAGCCCCAAGACCAACGTCGCGTTGAACGCAGCACGCACCTCCGCCAAGAGTTACGCCCTGACGTACAAGCACGACAATCCGGACGCATTCTGGCTCAGCGACTCCATCCGCCTGGTTCCATACGTCGAAAGAAGTTTCTTCACAGACAAGGCAGGGCTGTTCCCTGGAGCAGGAAGCCCCTGGGTACCTGTGGTTGGTCGAATCACCAAGGCTAAGTTCAAGGTGGACGTGGTGCGACCCGAGATTCTGGGCGGCCAGGAGAACTTCTACGCAGGCGAAAAACTCCCTGTCAATCAGCATTTCAGACTATCCTTGAAGGACAAGGACAACGCCAACCTGCTGATCGCGGCGGGCGGTCATAAACTGCAGAAGGTCGAAGGCAGCGTCCCTGTCGCAAACTACGGCCACAGGGGTCCTGTGTTCAAGTTGGAAATAACCTTGCCCGACGTCATGTCGACTACCCAGCTTGGCGAAATGAAACGCAATTACGAAGTCTCGCTCTCGCTGGACTTGTTCAGCAACACGGGAACCTACGTGAACAGCACCAGTTTCAAGTTCAACCCCCTGGACTACGCAAACTACATTACCAGCGCCAACAGTTCGCTGGTGTTCTACCTGGAATGGTGCGCACCCGACGACTACCCGTTGAGTTCCGAAAACAAGAAGATTGCCACTGGGCCCTACATTTCGAAATTCACCGCAAAGATCAAGGGCAAGTACATAGCGGCAACTCCTGATTCCGACGACGACAACAAGGCCATCAACGCCAACGAATCCATAACGAAGACGTTCGGATTCAGGAGAGTCAAGAAATAAGATGATTTCTTGACAGGACATTTAACGCAGGAGAATGTGACCTACGGGGTTCACATTCTTTTGCATATTTAGATACTGGGATACTTGAGGTACTATGATGAAAAAAATGAAGAAAATGTTTGGTTTGTTCGTTTTGTTCGCCACCCTTTTCGCAGGCGAGTCCATGGCTGATATGGGGCTTCCAAACCTGGACCGTACAGACAAGACTCACGAGCGCCGTTACCTGGATTCCATCAATGTCTACCAGAGGCGGCCCATCCGCTTGAACCAGAGCGGGTTCAGGCCCCAGGACTACAAGTACGCCTACGTTGCAGACCCCAGCGCCACCAAGTTCAGCGTAATTGACGCCAACAGCGGTGCCGAGGCCTGGAGCGGATCTTTGAGCCTGATTACCTCAAGTGCCGTCAAGCCCAATATCTGGATCAACGGTGCGTTCAACTCCATGGAAAGCATCTACGAATTCGGAAGCCAGGATTCCATAAGCACCGCAAGGGAGTCCCTTTACCGCGCCGACTTTACCGGACTTTCGCCCACCAGCCCCGGCGAGTACTTCGTGGTGGTAGGCAAGGATACCTCGGCCACCTTCCACATACACCCCTCCATTTTCAATTCCATTCTGGAAAACTCCTTGAAATTCTTCGGTATCCAGCGCTGCGGAAACACCAAGTCACATTTTCACGCCGCCTGCCATTTGAAGGACGGTTCCGCAGTGGGGCACGACTTGACCGGTGGCTGGCATGACTGCGGAGACCACTTCAAGGTATCCGAGACATTAGGCTACACCGCCTACGTCCTTTCCATGGTGTACCTCACCTACCAGGACAAGGCGGAGGACCGCTATGGAGAATCCTACGGGGACACGGTCTTTACCGACGGTATTCCCGACATTCTCCACGAGGCGAAAGTGGGTACCGACTACCTGCTGAAACTTTACAGGGCTTCCAAGGCGGACGGCCTCATCGCTCAGGGTGACATGTACCACTCCGTAGGCGTCGACGAAGTGGACCATGCCTACTGGGACTTGCCGGAACGCCAAGACGCCCAGTCCCCCGCAAAGGGCGGCCCCGACCGCGTTGTTTTGAAGGGCACAGGGTCCAATGTGGCAGGCATGTTCGTGGCTGCCATGGCAAACGTTGCCGTGGGCTACCGCGTTTACGATGCGGAGTACGCGGACTCCCTGATCGAAGCAGCCAAGGACATCTACAAGAACGTTCTGATGCCAACCTTTGGAAATTACGTGTTTGCTGGCGCACCCGGAAAGCAGACGGAATTCCCCGGTTTCTATACCGGCGGCGGACCCATGTACGATGACGGTGCGGCGGCGGCCCTTGCCCTTTGGTACGCCACCAAGGACACCACCTACCAGTACGACCTTTACAAGAACAAGAACATTTTTGAAAACGAATCCAACTACCATTTCAACATGGACTACTTCAGGGCCGGATTCCTGGGCAACCCCAGCGGATTTACCCAGGGCGGCTGGGCGACGGACTACCAGAACATCCACTCCCTGGTGTTGTTCGCCTTCCAGCGCTTGATCTTGAACAGCGAAAC
>JABUUR010000092.1 GCA_021443065.1 Fibrobacter sp. | reverse complement strand
CTTTTCAGGTAGCCTTTCTTGGGGCTTTCCACCTTGTGGATGAAATCCCCCTGATTGGATAGAAGTATCAGGCCGGAGGAGTCCGCGTCCAGGCGCCCCACGGACTGTAGCCCCATGGCGGTAAAACGGTCGGGCAGAAGGCTGTAAATGGACTGGTGGTCCCGGGCATTGTGGCTGCATTCCACATCCAGGGGCTTGTCCATCATGATGTACAACTTTTCTACCGTAGGGACTTCCTCGCCGTTGACGGTAATGAACTCCGGGCGAGTCTTGAATTCCACGAAGGGGTCGTCCACCACGTTACCTTCCAGTTCCACCATGCCGGCCCTTATGAGGGCGCGGGCTTCCTTTCGGGAACCAAAACCAATCGATGCCACCAGGCGTTCCAAAGTCAATGCAGGCATTATTCCTCCGCCATCATATTAACAATCTTTTTACGAATCCAGCCCAGTTCCGGTAGTTCTCCCGTCTTGAGCACGTGAGACCTGCGCCGCCAGAACTTGAAGGCGATAAAGCCCCCCAGGAACAGCGACGCAAAAAGCAGTCCCAAAATTCTGCACAAATTGATCGAAGCACGAATTTGGCCCTGGGCGCAAAGTTCGTGGTCCCGGGTCCAGTCCATGCGGATATCCCAGGCTCCTACAAAGGGGAACGATTTCATGATGCCGTTGAGCGCAGCACCGTAGCCCATGGCCGTGTAGTCGGCACGGATTCCCTCCACAAAGCAGTCTTGAAACTTCACCTGGAACAAGCCTAGGAGCGCCGACAGAAGTTTCTTGACGGCCCAGAACGCGGAAGCGTCAAACTCCGGAGTCAGCAAGATGGTCCAGAATTCCACATCCGTCAATTTCTTGCGAGGAGCGGGTTTCTCCTTATGCTGCGCAGGCTCTGCCACATTTTCTGCCGCGGGCACAGTCCCATTTCCTGGTGCGGGTTTCTCTTCGATAGCCTTCAGAGCCCCCAGTTTTTCCACATTCCAGGAAGGTGCAGTAGATGTTGCGGCAACCTTGCCTACTTCGCTTGCTTCGGCCTTCGGCTGATCCTCCTTTTTCACCACCGCTTTCTTTACAGGCGGAACAAATGTAGGTGCAAAGTCTTTATCGTCCTGTGGGTCGGCGCGGTCATCTCCATCAAAAGACTTGTCGGCGCGGTCCTTGAACTTCTTGTTAAAATCAAAAATCTTTTTCTTGAAAAGGTAGACGCTCGCCTTGGCCCCCCCAAGGTCCGCCCTGAATTGAACCCTGAAAACAAAAGGGAAAAAAAGCACAATCAGGGCAATCAGCAGAAGGATTGCCCCGATAACCATCCCGATTGAAATTCCAGGCAAAGGGATTACTTCTCCGCTTCGTCAGCCTTCTTGCTGATAATGTCGATCAGTTCCCCAAAGCTCTTGTTCTTCAAGATCTGGCTGAACTGTTCCTTGTAGTTACGGGCCGTGGACAAGTCGTCGATGACAAGGTCCCAGGCCTTCCAGTTGCCGTTCACCACGCTCATCTTGTATTCCAGGACAGATTCCTTGCCCTTGTTCCAGAGGTGTGCCGTAACGCGGGCTTCGTCGTTCCCCTTCATCTTGGCAGGTTCATAAATCGTCGAGTCGGCGCGGTACAGTTCCAAACGCTTTGCGCTGGAGTTGCGGACCATGCGCTGGAATTCCGCCACGAACTTTTCCTGGGAGGCGGCATCCTGCTTGTCCCAATCGCCCTTGGAAAGAGACTTCTTGGCCAGCAGCTCGAAATCGAAGGAATCGTTGAGCAAGGCCTTCACGCGTTCTGTTTCCTTGGCACTGCGACTGGACTTTTTCAGCAAAGTCTGGAGTTCCACGTCCTTCTTCTTGATTGCAGATACGGGATCGTCGGCGGCAAAGGCCATCAAGGATGCGCAGGCCACGGCAATTAAAATTTTCTTCAGCATTTTTCCCTCTCTTGTTAAAAAATCCATTTAGATCTTTTTAAAGACCTTTGTTTAAAAACTTCTCGCGGTAGTCCTTCAAGGACATTCCCATGGCGGAAATCAACTGGGCGTATTCCACGTTGTACTTGCATACGGCAAAATAGTAATCCTTTTTCAAAGTCACATTCTGCGTGTAGGCCGAAACCAGGTCCCCTGTCTTGGACTTGTCCAGGTCGTACTGCATGGCGGCACCCTTGAGAATCCCCTCGGAGGCCCGCAGGCTTTCCTTGAGGGCATCCATTTTTTCCTTGGCGGCCATTACGATGTAATACTGTTCCATGGCCTTGGACTTGAGACCTTGTGCCGCGTAGTTGTCCTTGGCCTGCAACAGGCGGTAGTCCGTCTTTGCCATTCGATACTTTTCCCAGTTCTTCCAGAAGTTCAAATGGTAACGGACACCAACACCGATGGCACCTTCCAACTTGTTCACCGCGTCTTCGGCAAAGGCGCTCTTCACCATGATGTTCCGGTTGCCGGCCCAACTTTTCACATATTCGAATTCACCCATCACAAAGAACTCGGGGGCAAGTTTCGCCTCGGCCAGGTCCACCTGGATGCGGCGGGCCCGTAAGCCTGCGGAAAGTTGTTTCAGTTCCGGATGGTACAATTCCGTCATCTCCGTAACTTCGTCCACGGTGGGGAGCCTTTCCGGGCGCGGCGACAGTACTGAATCTTCGGCGGCAAAGGTATCTTCATCCCGCATATTCAGGGAGAATCGAATTGCAAGCATTACACGTTTCATGCCCAGGTCCGCGTCCACCACGCCTTCCTTTACGGTGTGCATCTTCGCCTTTAAATTCAACAAATCCATCTGGCTCACATTGGGGTCGTCGTCGTCCAGGGCCTCCTCCAGCTGGTCGTAGGCCTTGTCTACCATGGACTGGGCGTCTTTTGCCACCTTCTGCATTTCCTTAGCCAAAAGGTAGTTGTAGTAGTACATCTGCAGTTCCACGTCCTTCTTGTGGATCTGGTGCTCAATCTCGTAGGTTTTCTGCTCCAGGTCCGCTTCCAACGCTTTTTTTCCCGCCTTGTACTGCCCCAAATTCAAGGGTTGCACAAACTTGCCCTGGATTCCCCAAAAGGGGCCCATCTTCTTAAAGTCGTAAACCTTGGTGGTGTCGAAACCATGCCGGGAGTCTCCAGAAATATCGTCCTTGAGACCCGGGGCCGGGCCCACCATCATGGCAATGTTGAAGGTGGGTAAAATGGCTTCGGCCTTAAGGGACGAAATCTTGTTCTTCTTGGATTCCGTACCCAGACGCATTTCGGCAACCTGGGGATCCATGGCAACGCCCTCTTCTACAAAGCGTTCCACATCATAGCGGACTTCACCAGCCATGACCACGCCTGCAAAAAGAAAGATGAGCAAACAAAACACCATACTACAAATTTACAAAAAGGTGCAAAAAGCGACAATCAAGAACAGCCAAATTGCCGATAGAACTCACATAATCGCCGATGCGGCTACAAAAAAGAAATCCGAGTCAAATCCTTGTATTTGGAAATCACGTGGTCGTAGTACCGGGTGGGCAGCGGCTCCCCTTTTTCCAGAAGGCGGTCCACAGCGGAATGCCCCAGGTTGTAGGCGATCAGGGCTTCTTTCCAGCTGCCGTATTTTGCAATAAGCTTGATCAAGTACGCAGACCCCACCGTCACGTTGATTTCTGGCTTCAAAAGGTCTTCCTCCGTCTCGATTTTCATCCCGAAATGGGAGCCCATCATCTTGGCCGTTTCAAGTTTGATCTGCATCAAGCCCAAGGCCCCGGAAAAATTTCCCGAGCGGACGCGACCGCGGGCATTGGGATTGCCATGGCTTTCCTGGGCCACCACCGCCAAGATCAAGAGAGGGTCCACGGCGTATGACCTGGAAATCTGCCAGATCTGTTCCGTAAGCATGGTCTGCTGTTCGGTTGTCAAGCGGTTCTTTGAAAGGTAGGCCAGGGCCTTGTCGATTTTCACATAGTCGATAGTCCACTTGCCCCACATGGAAAGTTGCTCCAAGTCCTCCCGCAGTTCCGTCTCCTGCTTTGCAAGCATCGCCTGTTCCGACTGCCGGGTAAACCAGTACGAGGCAAAAAGCCCAAGGACACCAAGCCAAAGCAAGATGCCTATGCACAAGGGGAAAAAGGATATGCGAATGCTACTTTTCAAGTCTCGTATTCTCAAGAAATTCCAGATAGCCCACCCAGTCCTGGATCAAGCCAAAGGAGCTGAGCATTGTGGTATCCTGGATGACCCCGAGTTTTCGCAAGGGACCGATGGAAGATTCCAACTTGTCGATTTCGTGGATGTACCGTTCTTTCTGGTTTTGCAAGGCGATAATCTGGGCCTGCTTATCGGAAATGTCGTGCCCCTGGATAGACACAATCACAAACAAAGTAACGAGAATACCAAACATCAAGGCCAAAAAGCAAATGGCGATGCTTGGGCTCAAGGAAATACCGGTACGGGTAGCATAATGAATACCGATTTGTTGCAATTGTTTCTTGGTACCTGATTTCTTGTAGGCGGCGCGATTCTCGTAAATTTCAAAGATGTTCTGGAAACGACTAAAGTACCTGTACTGTTCCTCGGAGTCAAAAATGAGAATCAGCGACGATTTCTGGGACTTGACATGGCTCAGCAATTCCAGGAAAAAGTCCATATACTGGTTGCTGGTAAAATGGGCGTTCTGCAAGTTCAAGAAAAAGAAGCAGCCGGGGCCGTCCACCAGCATGGCGATTTTTTCCTTTACCGCCGAGAACTGGGCAAAGCCCAGGGACCCAGACAACGTAATTTCCACGTCGTTCCCCCGTGATTCCACCTGGATGTCGATCAAGTCGGACTTCATGGGCTACCCCCTGGAAAAACGGACGGAAAGTTTGTAGCCTGTTTCCTCGGAACTTCCAAGGCCAATTTTCCAGTAGGGGAAAATCCGGACACCTTGCAAATCCTCGGGTGCGGCGGAAGACGAGGCGCTGAACAATGGGGCCACGAGAAGTGCCGCCGGCTGCTCGAACACAATACTCACATGGCTAGACGTGGTCCTGTCTATAATGTCCACGGACTTTGCCTCTGGATAAATCAACGGCTCGCGGAAATCAAAGATCAATTCCTTGCCGTTGACCTTGATGCCACCCCTCTTTTCGCCGCATGCAAGGAGACCTGCCTCCAAAAGCGTTCCGAAGAATCCCTTGAATGCAACGAAGGACGTGTTCTGGATCTTGTAGCCTAAAGTAAATTCCGAACCTGCGGCGGCAAGGCCGTACTCCTTTTCCACATGGATAAGGCCCTGCTGTTCCGCCCAGGAAAAATGCTGTTCCGAAAGCAACTGAATGTCCGTACCGTCGTCGTGCCGCCTGATCTGGTAATCGTAGGGCGAATTCAACACCCCTTCGCGGTCCGTAAGAATCTGGTCCAGTTTGAATGTGGAAAAATCGGAATTCGAAAGCAAGAAATCCAGGAAACCCAATGCAGGTTCGCCATCGTCGCGCCAGGCCCCCAGCATGCTGAATTCAGAATCCTTGGCATTGAGAATGCGGAGCACGCCACCGCCAAAGTAATCCAGCATAAAGGAGTAGGAATGGTTTTCCGCCCAAATCAACTTGCGTCCTTCGAGCATAATGTCCGAGATATCGAGACGGATGCCGTCGAAGGACAAGGTGTCCGCCAGCTGGTTTGCAGCCTTGATCAAAAAGCGGGACCCCCACCAGCGCACCATGGGAGAGCGCATTCCCTCGCCGCTGGGCAAGTCCCTATAGAAAATGGGAGACATGGCAGGCATCAGCAGTTTAAAGAATTGCAGTTTATCCTTCCCCTTGTGGTAACCGCAGGAACGCCTGAAAAGCGACAGAAGAGCCTTGTGCAGCAGGTTTACCTCGGGGCGACGTACAAGCAGTTCGCGGCAGGTCTTCGACTTGCCGGGGAGCCCGATCCGCCTACCCGCAGAAAGCAAGAAACTGATGCGACCCTCGGAACTTTGCTCATTGACAGCGCTCCCCACGGTCTTCGTCTGCAAATCGTTGGTTTCTACAAAATCTATCAGACGTTCAAAGAAGGGGACGATATCACCGGGAGCAGGCGGGATGTCAAGGGAAACCACGGCAGACTTTCCGCCCCTGCAGTAAGGTTCCGCAATCTCCAGCCATTGGAAGTCGTCGTTTTCGATAGCCTGCGACAGGCTTTCCGAAACGGGGACAACCCGCAAAAAGGAGCCCTTGTCCTCTACGGAATACCAGCCGGAGACTGGCGTAGTCCTGCCCAGGGCGTCTTGCAGCGCCGATTCCTGCACCAAGGCGTATTCAAAACGATTCTTCTCCAGCAGTTCGGTCATTTCCATTTCCCACACCATGGAGGAATTGAAATAACCGTTGGGTTCGATGCCGAAAAGTTTCCACAATAACTTGCAATGTTCTTCCAACTGCACAGCCTGCAGTTCCGAAGGGAACAGCGGCAGCATGGGATCGTGATAGCCACCGCCCAGAATTTCAAGAAAACCGTCTTCAATCGCTTTCCTGAAACGTCCAAACATCAGGGGGCGGGCCACCTTGTTCGCAGCTTCCAGTGTAGGGCCGTCCATGAAAATCGAGAACCGGACCTTGCCCGATTCCAGCATCTTGCTCATGCCGTCGAGCAGGTTCTTGGCGACTGACTCCAGCTGCCCGTATGCCGTAGATGGCGGCAACATCAACACAAAGGAAATTACCGGTTTCATAGGCATAAATTATAAAAAAATTCGTCCTGTTCACGGTTCCCACGCGGGGGCAGTTCTCACAGGTCCCCCGCCTC
>JABUUR010000134.1 GCA_021443065.1 Fibrobacter sp. | reverse complement strand
TTGAACTGACGACACGCGGATTTTCAGTCCGCTGCTCTACCAACTGAGCTACAGCGCCGAAATGGTAAGCCAAATATAGCAGTGAGTGTGGCCTTTGTCAAGGGTAAATAGAATATTACCGACATTTTTTCCTTTTTTTTAAATAATCTTCTAAATTTAGAGGTAAGGTGATGGTATAAAATTGTCAAAAGTGTGGGAACTTTTGGTCAACATTTTACTTTTTGGAAGTGGTATGTCTTTTTTTAAGAAATTCGTAAATGTTGCAGTCATAGGCTGTCTTGGTATCAGTTTTGTCGCTTGCTTTGAAGAGGAACCTCCTTCCAGGGGCAACGACAACAAGGGCGACGTCCCGACGAATCCGAACAACGGCAAGCCCATGAAAGATACGGTGGATATAATCCCCTCCATCGACCCCGAAACTGGCGAAATCATTTACAGGTATGACACTACCTACGTTACGGCAGATGACACCCTGCGCTGGGTGGGCAATTCTGCCTTGATCATTACCGAAATTACTCCGGTAAACTTGAACTGGCTGGATGAAACAGGCAGCGACCCGGGTTGGGTTGAAATTTACAACGCCGGCGCCACCGAGGCTAACCTGAGGGGCTATACCCTGGTTGAAAATCTGGAAAATGCAAGAAAGTGGTTCTTTGGCGACGTTAAAATCCCTGCCAAGGGGCTTATTACGGTTTTCTGCGACAAGAAGGACTTGAAGGAAGTCTCCGGCAACGTTTCCGACACGGATTCTACCCACTACCGTACCCACACCAACTGGAAATTGGAAAAGGACGGCGGAACCCTTTACCTGATCGACCCCTATAATGGTATTCGCGATACCGTGGCCTACCCGTCCCTGGACCCGGGCGTAAGCTGGGGCATTACCGACGGCGGCGTATGGAAGTTCTTTGACAAGCCTACCCCGGAAAAGCCCAATACTTCTTCTACCGGATACGATGGCGTTGCGCCCGAATTCAACTTTAGCGGGGCTCAGGGCGGTTTCTACAACGGCGAAGTGCAGTTGAACGCCCCCACGGTCAGCGGCGGCATCAAGGTGCGCTGTACCCAGAACGGTTCTGCCCCCACCAAGGATTCTCCGGAATTCAACCAGACCATTACCATTTCCAAGAGCACCGTGCTGCGTTGCGCCGCCTTTATGGACGGCATGCTCACCAAGAAGGTGGTGACCAACACCTACTTTATCGACGAGATGGTACACATGCCGGTGGTGGCCGTGACGGTGGATTCTGTATTCTTCAGGGATCATTACGTGCCCAAGGATAGGTGCGGTGGAGATGACCCAAAAACTTGCCCGGCAGGATTGATGGAAGATATTGAGTTCCCTGTGCATGTGGAGTACTTTGCAGACGGCAGCAACTCCAAGAGCAAGGCATGGGAAATCGATGCAGGCATCTCCCTGATGGGCGGCTGGAGCCGCGTTGCCAACAAGAAATCTGTAGCCATTGTTATGCGCGAAGAATACGAGGCGGGCTGGCTCAAGCCGAATCCGCCCCTGTTCGAGACCCGCAAGGATGTGAACAACAAGTTCAAGGGCTTTAACCTGCGCAACAACGGCAACCGCTTTGTCAGCGATTATATTGAAGACGCCGTAGGCGGTGCCGCCCTCGAAGGTACCGGTGTTGACTACCAGCGTAGCCGCCAGGTGGTGGTGTTCTACAACGGAAAATACTGGGGCATTCACGATATGCGTGAACGCTACAACAAGAACTACGTAGAGACCAACTACGGTATCGATGCCGGCGAGGTCGAAATCGTAAAGATTCTCGGTGACTACGATGATGACCTTACCGGCAATACCATGAGCGCTGTCAACAACTTTAGGGAATTGCTTGACTTTGTTGGAAATTCCGATTTCAGCGGCGAAAACAACGAGGCCTACGCCCAGTTGCAGGGTATGATGGATGTTGGCAACTTTGCCGACTACATGGCTGCAGAAATCTACTACAAGAACGGCGACTGGCCCAACAACAACGTTCGTGCCTGGCGTGCACCGGATCACCCATGGAAGTTCATGATTTACGACCTGGACCACGGCTTCGGATGGTTGTGGGGGGTAAACGAAGGTGAATTCAGTGCCGATCGCACCAATATGTTCGACTGGATCAAGAAGGGCGGAGGAAACAAGCCCTGCAAGGAGACGGGCTGCTTTGCCAACATCTATATCAAGTTGATCAAGAATCCGGATTTCAAGAGGTTGTTCTTGAACCGTACGGCCATTCTTTACCAGAATTACGTGAATGGCGAAAGAATTGGAAGCATCGTTACCAAGATGGTTGCATCCATGAATATAGACGACATCGAACGGGATGTGGACAAGTTCCCGCGCTACTATGATGGTGGATTCAGCAAGGATGGCAAGGTATTGACGGAATGGGCTGAAAAGCGCGACACCAAGGTCTTTGACGAGTTCCAGGAAGAGTTCGGCTTGAGCGGCATGGTGAAGGTATCCATCGTGGCAGACGGCAAGGGCTCTGTGTTGGTGGATGGGGCGAAACTGCCCAAGTCCAGTTACTCCGGAAAGTTCTTTGGCGGAAACCAGTTGAAACTGGAAGCCGTGGCGGACAATGGCGCCATGTTCGCCGGATGGTCCGATGGCGAAACGGAAAAGGTCCGCTATGTGGATGCCACCGAAGGTGTGACCTTCACTGCGAAATTCAAGTAGCCATGAAAAGGCCGGCTGGAACATGCTGAATGAAATCGCTGCAAATATGCAGGTTTGAAAAGCGCGGGGCACACCCGCGTTTTTTTATGCAGGCAGATATTTCTAAATTGTGGGCCATGGCAAGTTCTACTAGAAAAGACCCCAGGGATAAAAGTTACGTACGGCAGATGTTCGACGAGATTTCCGGCCGTTACGACTTTCTGAACCATTCCCTGAGTTGTTTTCAGGACATAATTTGGCGCAGGGCCTGCTGCAAGGAGCTTTGCCGGATGAAGCCCGGGAAACGCCTGCTGGACCTTTGCGGAGGTACCGGGGACTTTGCGGTGACCTACGAAAAGTTCAACGGAATACAGGACCTTGCCGTGCTGGGGGATTTTTCCTACGGCATGCTGAAGGGGGCGAAAGGGAAGAAGACTACGGCGGTTCCAATCCAGCTGGATGCCATGAAGATGCCTTTTGCGGAAAATTCCTTCGACGTGGTGTTGAACGGATTCGGCATGCGGAACGTGCCCGACGTGGGTGGCGCCTTGACGGAATCCTGCCGCGTCTTGGGCGAAGGCGGGTACCTGCAGATTCTGGAATTTTTTTCTCCGCGAAACACCTTCAACAAGATTTTCTACAAGGTGCTTGCCCCGCTGTTTATCCCTGTGATGGGGGCGTTCTTCAGCAAGCGTGACGCCTACGAATACCTGGTGAATTCCGTGTTGAATTTCTTGCCGGTAGATGACTTTGTACAGCTTGCGGAAAGCCGAGGCTTTGAACTTGTCCATGTGAAGCCCTGCTTTTTTGGCGTGGCCTACAGGGTGTTGCTGCGTAAGCGTGGTGCGGTCTCGGCCGAGGCCGGGTGAGGTTTTCGATGAGTCGTTATGTTCTTGGAATCACCGGGGCCAGCGGTTCTATTTACGCCACCCGCACGGCCATGTACCTGAAAAAACTTGGGCATTCCGTAGCCGCGGTGGTGACTGCTCCCGGGCGTGAGGTGGTGCAGTACGAGGAGCAGACTGCCCTTTACGGGTACTGCGACCAGTTGCCAGATGTGGACGATTTTTTTGCGGAGTGTGCCAGCGGCAGCGCAGACTACGCCGGCATGGCAGTGGTCCCCTGCACCATGGGTACCTTGGGTCGCATTGCCTGCGGCACCGCCGACAACCTGCTGGTGCGTTCTGCGGACGTGTGCCTAAAGGAAAGGCGCCCCCTGGTCGTGGTCCCGCGGGAAATGCCCTACAACTTGATCCACCTGAAAAACATGGAAACCTTGACTTGCACGGGCGCTGTCGTTATCCCGGCTTCACCGCAGTTTTACAGCAAGCCCGGGACTATCGAGGAACTGGTGGACACTGTGGTGGTGAAGGTGTTAAGGCACCTGGGGGTGAACATGGAAGTCTTGAAAGAAATTGTTAAACCATGGGACGGTGGCAAAAAATATGCTGAAGAAAATTCTTGAGTTTGGACACATGGTGCGCTTCAGCCATTCCCTTTTCGCCATGCCCTTTGCGCTTGGTTCCATGTGGGTGGCCGCCAACGGTTTTCGAGGCATGACCGCCGTTGAAACCGCCCGCATTGTATTGCTGATTCTTTTGTGCATGGTGACTGCTCGTAACAGCGCCATGAGTTTCAACCGCATTGCCGATGCGGATATTGATGCGAAGAACCCCCGCACTGCCGGGCGGCACCTGCCTGCCGGGCGCCTGAGCAAGGCTTCGGTTGTTTCCTTTTTGGCGGTGAACGGAATCTTGTTTGTGTTCTTTGCCTTTATGCTCAACCCCTTGGCTGGTGCTTTGGCCCTGCCTGTGTGGTTGTTGCTTTTGTCTTATTCCTACTGGAAACGTTTCAGTTGGCTTTGCCATTGGTTTTTGGGCTTTGCCATAGGCATGAGCCCCTTGGGCGCCTGGATTGCCATTCGTGGGGAATTTGCCGTTTTTCCGATTTTCCTTTTGGTGATCCTTATGCTTTGGATGGGGGGCTTTGACATTATTTACGCCACCCAGGACGAAGAAATTGACCGTCGGATGGGGCTCCATTCGGTGCCTGCCCGGTTCGGTCGCAAGCGGGCTTTGCAGATTGCGCTGTGGAGTCATGTGGCCATGATCGCCCTTTGTGTGGCCTTCGGTTTTATATGGAACATGGGGGTGGCCTGGTGGGCCATTACCGCCTTGATGACTGCCGCCATTCTCTATATTCATTTGTTCAGAAAGTCCGATGATCTGGATGCCATGAACCGGGATTTTTTCTTGGCCAACGTGGCCATCAGCGTGCTGGTGATGATCGGTCTTGTGGTTTGGATTTTAACGGGAGGCGATGTGAATGCCCTTTACTAACGAAGACAAAATCAAGATGTTTGAACGGATGGGTGCCACGGGAGCCTTGATTGCCTTGATCCTTGTGCTGCTCATTGAAACGGGTTATGCGGGGGAATACAAGGAACTTGCCGACATGGGTTTGACCGCCATGATCGTGGTGCTGGCAGTTTCCCTGCTGGGCAGTGTGTTCTTCAAGTCCAGGAGGAAATAATCCTGCGTTTTTAGGGCCGCCAAACTAGATTTCCAGGTCGGCGGAGTAGACTGTGATAATCTCTCCGTCGTCGGTCATGAAAAGGAGGCTTCCGTCGGGTTTCATATCCAGGATGGAACCTGATTTTTTTTGGCTTTCGTCGGGATGGACTAGGCTTTCGTCTGTGCAACGGTTGTTTACGATGACGGTCCCCCGGGCGCCGATGAACTTGTCCATTTTGCGCCAGGCCTCGACCCAGGGCGTTATGCCAAAGGACTTGAACTGCCCCAGGGCCCGTTCCAGTGCGGCCACGAGGGCGCGAAGCAGGATTTCGCGGTTGATGTTTTTTCCTGTGATTGTCCTGAGGGTTGTAACCGGGCGGTTTAGGTCCTGGTAGTCTGCGGGGTTGCCGTTGACGTTGATGCCTACACCCATGTTCAATGCGGGTTTTGCTCCCGGCAGGTAAAGTACCTCGGCCAGGATTCCGCAGAACTTGCTTTTGTCGAAAAGAATGTCGTTGGGCCACTTGACGGAGACGTCTGCCCCGATGGACTTGAAAACCTCGGAGAATGTCAGGGCTGCGATTTGTGTGACTTGGGCAAAGTGCTGCGCAGGAATGCCTTCTAGCGGTACAAGCAGGTTAAAGTAGATGTTCTTGTTGCTTGGGGAGGACCAGGTGCGCTCGTGACGGCCACGGCCAGCGGTCTGATGGTTGGCTACGATCAGGGTTCCCGGGGTGACGAGGCCTGTCTTGGCCCTTTCTTTCATTAGGCCGTGAGTACTTTCGACGGTCTCGAAAAGTTCGGCCTGTAGATTGTTGAATCCGCAGACGTTCCATTGGGAAAAATTTCTTTCGGCGGAAAACATTTGGAGACTTATTCGTCTTTCTTTTCGTCTTCGATCATCTTCAGGGCTTCTTCGGGGAAGATGGAGAAGTATTCGCGCTTGCGGTCTTCGAAAAGTTGTAGGAGACGTTCCTGCTCGAATTGTTCGCGGTCGATGTTCTGCATGAAGAATTCATCGCGTGCGAAGTCTCGGGTGGTCATCATTTTCTTGATGTCTTCGGAAAGGTCTACGGCGTCCCAAAGGATGTAGTAGGACCCGACGATACCGTCGGCGAAAATGTCCACATTCAGGGTGACCGCATTGCTTTTGGTGGAGTCTACCAGGAGAACCTTGGCGTCGCGTTTTTCCGGGCGGAATACGTCTACGTCCTTGACGGGTTTTGTGAGGTCGTCGGCAACAGCGAAACCTGCGACAGAGAGTGACGCCGCAAGAAAAAGGATTGCTGTCGAGTGTTTTGACTTCATGACTTCAATATACCTAATTAAACAGTGCTTGATGGAGGAAAAATGTAGAAAATGCCGTACGACGCTTTTTTGTAGCGAGAATCACTTGTTAATGACGCAAGGGGAGGTCCCGGGTCAAGCCCGGGATGACATAATGATGACGCAAAGGGAGATCCCGGGTCAAGCCCGGGATGACAGTGTAAAAAAAACGGGATGACAAGGGGTTTGTCATCCTGGAGGCACGTGGTGCCGATTACGCCCCAAGGCGAGAGTCGCGGACAAGCTTGCTTGTCCAT
>JABUUR010000496.1 GCA_021443065.1 Fibrobacter sp. | reverse complement strand
GGAAGCGGAATCCAGAACGGCCAAGTGGGCGGCACGGTTGTCGGACTTGAAGGGGACCCAACTGAAACTTTGGTCGATGTAGTAGGCGTAAATGGCATAGAAGGCCCGGGCTTCCTGGTCCCTGGAATCCTCGAACATCTTGGCGGCGGAGCGGGTCGTCATGGCACCTTTTACAGAATGGCCGGTTTCGCCCTGGACGTAGCCGATTTCGAATTTACGCAAAGCCTCCCAAAGGCCCTTGGCTTCGCATTTTTCCAGGAGGTTTCCGGCCTTGATTAACGCGGTGGTGTCGCCCTTGTCGTCATAAATGCTGATGCGGACTACGTTCTCCAGGAGGCAGCCCACGCCCTCGTTTTGGGTGCGGAGTTTTTTTGCAAGTTCCATGGCCTCGCCGTACTTCAACTGCATGGTAAGCGAGGTGGCCCTGGACCACATTTCCATCTGGGTGTCGGGTAACGACAGGCCCAGGGTGTCCGTGTTTCCTCCAAAGGAAAGGGCGGCTGCCATAAGCAGGGTAAAGGCGATGCGAAAGAACATAGGGTAAAGATAAAAAAAATGGGGTCCCGGGGCTGTGGGGATGGATTCCGACTCCCCGGATCAAGTCCGGGGCAGGCTTAGGCCGGGATGACAGTGGAGAATAATCGGAATGACAGGACTATATGACGCAGGGGGATCCCGGCGCGGTGGCCGGGATGACAGTTTAATAAGCCCGGAATGGTATCGCGGAATGTTGATAAGTTGTTAATTTTTGAACAGGCGAAGAATGTTTCAACATTTTATTCACAATTTAATTTGTCGGTGCAGGGTGGTTTTTAGGCACAACTGTTGCCGCAAACAAGAAATTTTTGAGCGTGATTTATTCCCAAATGGAATATACCCCGTTTTTTATTTAATTCTTGTCACTTGAAAAAGTGTCTTTGCAACCTGTTATCATTCAATAAGTTAGAAAGGCGAAAATTTCGGCAGTATTTAGTTTGTATGTAATATTGCTTTGCCGGGACAGGTGGCGAAAGTAAAAATTGCCCTGGGGAATGGTCCATCGGTTCAAAAGAAATGTATTTATTAAGCATGGACTCAACAACATTTCAACAATTCTTATACACATTCAGGAGTGTTCGTGGATAAAAATCGTTGAATGTTACCAGAAAACGGAGGCCCCTATGAAGTTGACTCTCTCTGGATTCCAGCTCTTCAAGACCCGAATCAGGGAAGTGCTGGACGCAACCAGCGGCGTAAACCTGGAAGACTTCCTGGACGACGACAACCTGCACGCATACTACAGGGGTGGTTATTCCGCAGAGTTCGTCGCCGCAGCATTGGGCGCCCCCGGTCTCGACGATGACTAGGATTAAATTTCTCTCCTCCTAGAAACCAAGGAACCCCGCGATTCGTCGCGGGGCTTCTTTGTAACCTGCGCTTGTTGCAGGCTCCTAATCCGGAAATGCTTTGACTAGAACTTGACGGTAGCCATTTTCTTCGCCACCTTCTTTGCCACGGCTCTGCCAAATAGGCCGCCCAGGTCAACATCCTCGTCGCCGCCGAGACCGCCCAGCAAGTCTTGCAGCAGGTTTTTCATAATGTATTCCGAAAGGTAGGCGGAAAATTCATCGTAGCACTGCTGGTTGGAATTGGCGCTCTGGAATTCGTCAAACTCGAATACATCGCCATCCTTTGCAGTCGCCTTGAACTCGTTGTAGGCGGCCTTGCAGTCGCTTTCGTTGTAGGCAAATCGGGTTGTCGCCGTATTGGTGCAAGATTTCTTGCCGTAGGTGTACTTGATTTCAATACCCTTCCTGGACCAATTGTTGATATTTACCGCAAGGGAATCGCCCAGGGACATCTTGTTGCAATCGATGACAAGATCCTTGAACAGGGCGGACTCCATGGCGCTTTCTATGTCCTCCTCGTCTCCCATGTCACCCATCATCTGGCCGGAATAGATATCCTTCAAGAAGCATTTGCCGGAATAGGCGATGCCGGTTTCCACCTTGTCGGATTCAAAAATCATGCCCGCGGTAATAAATTCACCGTCTTCGTTATTGGCGTCGCTCATGCGCCATGCACCCTTGGGAAAACTGGAACCCAGGTAGTCGAACTGAACCGTTTCGGTGCCTTCGCCCAGGTACACAAGTCCCTTGCCGGAGTCGTACTTGTAACTGTATTCAATGGTCTCTCCGCCATTTCGGGACCAGACCAGTTCACGCTTCTGCTCTTCGCAGACAGGTTCCACCAGCGTGATGATGTTCATGTCGTTGTCCATGGTGTAGGCGTTTATTTCCGAAGGAATAAAGCCCTGGATATCGCCGGTGCCGCCGAAATCATCGCCACTGCTGGAAGATTCGGAACATGCGGCGAATGCCAAAAAGGATGCCAGAGGGACGAGCCAAATTCTTTTCATATATCACTCCTGTTTTCTATCAAAATAAATAAACACCCTTGCCATAGCAAGAGTGTTTTGGATTTTAGTGTGTAATTCGGGTATTTTAGCCGTTTTCGAAGGACTTGGGGCAACTTTAGAGCAGCGCTACCTGGCGGGGCAGCCGTCCAGGGTCTCGAACTTGCCCTTGACCACGGTCACAATCTTTGTGGCGGTGTTGGCGCCGCGCTTGAACTTGATTTCGCCGTATACGCCCCTGTAGGCGCCCATGTTGTTGATGGCGTTGGTCAAGGAACTCGCTCCCCTTTCCACTGCGGCAAACACGATGTTGGCGGCATCGTAGCTCAGGCCGGAGACCTTGTCTTCGCCGGGTTCTGCACCCCAGCGTTCCTTGAACTCTTCGGAGAACTTCTTGAGGGCGTCGTTGTTGCGGCCCATGTCCAGGGCCGGCACGCTAAAGTAGGAACTGTCCACAAGGCGCTTGCCCTGCACCAATAGTTCGCGACCGTACCAGCCGGAGGCCCCCAGGAACGTACCGGAGATCTTGTTGAAGGCGGCCTGGCTCACCATGGCGCCCGCATCCTCGGGATTTGTGGCGGGAATGAATATACCCGGAATTTCAAAGGTGGAATCCTGCATGGAGGCCTTGCGGTCCTTGGCGTTGACAGCGTCCAGGTCGGCGGCACCGCGGGCAATGTTCCTGCGGCGGTTCAGTTGCTTGTAGCGCACGTCGCGCAACAGGTTGAACTCCGTCTTGTAGTCGGGGCGGCCTTCTTCGTAGTTGCGGAAAGCGATTACGTTTCCGCCACGGCGCTCCACGGCCTGGGTAAAGCTCTGGGACATGGAGGAACCGTAGTCCCCCAGGGGGCTCATCACCGCAAATTCGCGAATGCCGAGGCACTTCACCGCAAAGTCCGCAATGCTCTGGGCCAGGTTATCCATGGTGATGTTCACCTGGAAAATGTTGGGGCCCATCTTGGCGATGCCATCGTCGGTGGCGGTGGGGGTAAGCATGGGGATATTCTGGAAGTTGCTGCCCAGCCATGCGGCCACCGTTGCGGCAGGGGCGCTCATGATGGGACCGATCACGGCGATAACGCTGTCCTGGTTCACGGCCTGCTGGGTGCGCAGCAATGCCTGGGAGGCGTCGGCCCGGGTATCGGCAACGCGGATGTTCACCTTGCCCGTAAGCCCGGCCTGCTCGTGGGCCAGGATGACACCTTGGATGGCGGCGGCGCCAAATTCTGCAAAGTCACCGGAAAGAGGTGCAAGGACCAGCACCGTGGGCTTGCCTGCACCTGCATCTTCCAGGGATTCCAAGCCCTTCTTGGCGGTGTTCAAGAGATTTTCGGCCACGTCGGACGACTGCACCTTCTTGTACCAGTAACGGGCGGCACGGTAGCGCTTGACATTCTGGCATTCGCGGCCGATCTGCAGCTGCATCCAGCCGATAACGTCCTTGTCCACGGGGAACTTTTCCAGAAGGGACTGGAGCTGGTCGGCATTCAACAGGGAGGCTGCCAGGGTCTGGATGACCACGTCCTTGGTGCGGCTGCGGGCGGCGGGGTTCTTGGAGTAGGCCAGAATGCGGAGCATGGACTCTACGCCTTCGTAGACATTGCCCTTTTCTACGGAGACGATGGCGTGTGCCAGTTCCACCCGTTCGCGGTAGTCGGACTTGACATAGTATTCCAGAAAACGCGAAGAAACATTTTCTGCCTCGTCGCGATTGTGCTGGCGGAGGTAGCATTCCGTGAGCATCACGGCGGCCTTTTCGCCGGCCAACTTGCGGAACTGGGACTTGTAGACCTTTTGGAGCGGGGCGATCGCCTCGGAGCAGTTGCCGTTCTGGATCAGGGACTTTGCCTGGCTCAGATCGTCCTGGGCAAGGAGAACAGTGGCAAGCCCAGCGGCAAGAACTAAGGGAAGAATACGTTTCATAATTAAGTTTCCACGATGGCCTGAACCACTTCGTGTTCTTTCTTGATTTGCTTTTGGAGAGATTCCGGAAGCTTGGCCCAGTCCATGATATCCACACGGAAGGGAAGGCCGCTTTCCATAAACGCCTTCTCCACAGACGTCATCACCTCGAAGGAAAGAGGTTTTTCCGATATTGCAACAAGTTCGATTTCCGTTTCAGGGGTAAGGTCCACACCCGAGACGCGTGCGCCATGGGCCCAGACTTCCATGCCTTCGAAATGGAGGGCGAGAATCCTCTGAATGGTTTCCAACTGGTCGGTTTCAATGCATAATGCCATAGTGAAGCCAAATATAGTTAAAGTTCAAAGGTAAGCACCCACATTTCCGTGTCGCTGCCCACACGAACCGGAGGGCCCCAGGAGTCGATTCCGGTGCTCACCAGCCATTTTACGCCATCTAAATTGCCGATTCCAGCGCTTAAACGCCAAAATAAGTCAATCAGGAGGGTCGCCGGGAAAAACTGCCCGTCGTGGGTATGGCCGGAAAGGGCAAAGTCGGGCAGACGGCCCTCGTGACCCTTTTCGATGCCCTTGGGCTGATGGTCAAGCACTATCCAGGGGACGGACTTGAAAGCCTCGGCCTTTTCGGGAGAAGCCTGCACACCGGGGGCAAGGTCTGCCAGGGGCTTGCGGGGAATATCCCTGGTGCCTGCCACCTGAAAATCGGTACGGCCCGTAAAGCAGACCAGGGGAACCGGCGTATCTTGACCTTCGGGAACCCTGTCAAAGCATGCGGTAGAATCTTCCAGCACTGTGAAACCTGCGCCACGGAGCCAGCCCTGAGGGTCGCCCCCGTCACGTTCCATATAGGCTTCGTGATTGCCGTCGACGGCTACGGCCCCGACCTTTGCGGTTTTAGCCAGCCGCCTCATAAGGTCCTGGTAGCCTGCGGCAGTCATGAGGGAATCGGGAATGTCGGCCAAATCGCCGCCAAACAGAATGAAGTCGGGTCGTATGGACTTGGCCTCGGTCACCATGCGTTCCAATTTTTCGGACTTGGAAAGCTTGTCCAGGTGAAGGTCGCTAAAGTAAAGTGCGGTAAACTGCGATTGAAGTCGCGCCTGGGGCTGCTTTGGGGACTGCGCAGGCTCTTCGAGAGACCTCGAGAAATTTTCGAGAGGCTGCGCCTCGGGTGGCGCAAGTTTGACGGTTTCAAAACGGAGCACGTATTCGTGGTTATGCTGGACACCGTAGGATAGAAACACGACAGTGAGGGCAAAGGAGATGCCCAAGACAAAGCCTGCCTGTCGTTCGGCATCGGGCTGGAGCAGCCTCCTTTTTGTTTTTACCCGGCGGACAATGCGGAAGACATCCCATACAAGGTACATCCACAACGCCTGGCAAAGCCAGACAATCATGACCATCTGCAAATAGTTAAAGACAATGCTCTGCCGGTACAGCAGAAAACTCATGACAGTGACGAAGATAAAACCGCCGGCAAGGAGCGACCCCTTGACACCCGTTTTCACCTGCCGGAGATTCCAAAAGAAAAGCCCGAACAATGCAAATATTAAAATCAAAACAAAAACCATATAAGGTCAATGTAGAAAAATTATGCCCTGCAACCAGACCACATCAGTCAAAGATTGTTCGAACGGCTTACCTTGTGAAATTTTCAAGGTTTAATATCCATCGTGAGCCTTTGGGACAATTGAAGGTTCTTTGCACATTTGCAAACCAACCTAGGAAATTTGAATTAGGGACTTATAAAAGCTTTTCTCGTTCATCGCAGAAAATCAATTTCATTTTTCTGACGACCTCCGGGAAAATACGTTCGTCCACGGTCATCAATTCCCATTCCTCTTTTCCGAAGACAAACTTGACAAAGCCATTTTCGATGTGCTTAAATTTTTTTAATTCTTTTTTTTCAAATGTAAATGACTTCTCACCCAAACGATTACGCAATACAAAGCCTTCCTTAAGCCATCTTATTTCAACAATTGCATTTATCTCCTTATAAACTTTCCATAAGCATGCAATGCCCCAAAAAATACAGAGTAGAACCGACGAATTCCAATTTGCAAAAAAAAGAACAAACAGAAGAACTCCGCTTCCAAGAATACAAAGAACAATAATCCCTAAAATACTGATTGGCGGTGCAAGGGGCTTGTAAATCAAGCAATCAGCATCATATTTTTTTGATGAATCATCTTGTATAGACTCGCTATAACGTCCAAGCAAAAGCTTAAAAATTTTCAATCTGAATCTAAACAAGATGCTTGACTACACAAAGGTAATTTGCCATGGTACGTTTTCCAATTATAAAACTGACCCGCAAAATCACAATACAACTTTAGCAAGGTGGTTCATTCCGGCGTTAATATTCTACATAGGCTGCATTTTGTATTTTGTGTTTTGTCTTTCGCGCGTATCCTAGCAATTTAGGTTATATGAAATCAGATTCCAAAATTATCTTTTTTCACATGAATAAAATTGGATTTCCAATCAATGTTCTAAATTTAC
>JABUUR010000011.1 GCA_021443065.1 Fibrobacter sp. | reverse complement strand
TCGGTAAGGCCGTATTTTGCGCGAATTTCGTCCATGGACTTGCCGGGGACGTAGTCAGAAAGCTTGGATAATTCCGGGCGCGGTTCAATCATATAAAACCTCTTTCAATTTTGCTACAAATTTAGCAAACGTTTGCCATTTTCAGAAAATTTATTTAAGTTTGCATATATGGGTACTAATCGTTTTTCTGTTATCGCTGTCGTAAGCCTTGTGGTTTTCATGTTTACCACAAGTTCTTTTGCAGTGGATCGTATCTGGAACATGCGCTACACTTACGGTCCGGACGGTCGTGAGTCTCCTAAAATTGCCGCAGGTTTCGGTTTGCAGTCGAATTTTAACGATCAGGTGCTTTTCCCCATCAATATCATGGGACAGGTTGCCAAAGATTGGGACTTGGGCTTAAAGGTCGATCTTTTTTCGTATAATCGGTTGAGCAACATGGTTGCATCCATCGATTTCGGTGGCCGCTACCGCATTGGAACATCCGGCTTTATCGAATTGGATGGATACTTTGGCCTCAACCGCAACGATCGAACCGCGGTTATCTTGACCTACGGTAAGGAGCATTACATTGCCAAGGTTTTTTCCAACTATTACGAAGCCCGCGTGGGCGTCCTGGATGGTGTGGACAAGGGTGACGGATGGGCGCAAATGGAAATTGCCACTCAGCCCACGTTGCATTTTGGTAAGTATTTCTTGCTGATGGTCGAAGTGACTGCATCTTCTACCATCAGGCACCCCATCCGTGA
Source organism: Fibrobacter sp. (assembly GCA_021443065.1). Classification (GTDB taxonomy): domain Bacteria; phylum Fibrobacterota; class Fibrobacteria; order Fibrobacterales; family Fibrobacteraceae; genus Fibrobacter. The sequence continues at coordinate 6,074 of JABUUR010000011.1, read as the reverse complement.
CTTTATGGCCGATATTATTCCAAAGGCCGAGATTGCCGTAGGTGCCACTCGTGTTCGCCTGGACTTTGACATCGGGATTCTCAAAGAAGATAACAACAAGTCGAAGAAGGTCTCCCTGTACGCCCTTCAGGCTTTCTAGTCCGGTTCAAGCATAGTCTTGACTTCAAGAGAGTCTTCCTTGAAAATTATATCGATGGTGCCTACGCCGGCTGTGTTCAAGTAGGGTATCGAAAGGGAATCCAGACGCTGGATGACCTTTTTGCTTGGGTGCCTGAATCGATTGCGTCGTCCGCTGGATATAATGGCTAATCGAGGGCTTACCGCCTTCAGGAAAACTGCACTGCTGGAAGTCTTGGACCCATGGTGGCCCAATTTCAAAACATCGCTTTGCAGAAACAGATCTTTTTTCAGGATTTCCTTTTCGCCGGCCACGGTAAGGTCGCCAGTGAAAATTGCCGAATGTCCAAGGCCTTTGACCCTGAAGGTTATACTCTGGGTGTTGGCGTCATAGCATGTGCGGGTGTCCGGATGGAGAACCTTTAGTTCAAAGAAATTTTCCTTCCATAAAAAGCCTTGCCCTATGTCTCGAATGACAACGCCTCGCTTATAGGCCTGGGCAATGATTTTTTGCCAACTGTCCTTGCCTTCGATTCGGGCGCAGTCCGTAATCCACAATTCCTTGACGGGGAATGTCTTGATGATGGAAAGGGAGCCCCCGTAATGGTCCAGGTCCGGATGGGTGATGATGAGGGCATCTAGGCTGGAAACGCCGATGTGGTGGAGGTAGGGTACGATAACGTCCTTGCCGGAATCTTTTTTGCCCTTGCCTCCGAGAATTTCTGAATCGCCTGCGTCTACCAGGATTCTCTTTCCGGAGGGGGTGGTAATCAGGTGGCTGTCTCCCTGGCCTATGTCGATGGTGGTTATTTTCCAACTGGGGTGGCTTGCGTTGGAAAGTCCACCGCCTGCAAAGATAAACGAAAAAATCAGGATGCAGGCCATGCCGTAAAACCTTGCCAATTTGTTTGCCCTGCACAGAGGCAATAGGACAACCGCCAGCCCGCACAATAAAAGAATGCCGGGACCGAAGGGGCCTACGGTTACGGATGCCTGGGCGGAATCTGAAAGGATGTTCGTAAGGAGCGAGGCTAGCCTTAGAAAGAACTGTGCCGCATAGCAGAAATTTTCACGAAGGAAATCTAGTGGAGAGATAAGCGCGAAAAGTCCCGCCTGCATTCCCATGGAAATGGCGGGCACCACCACGATGTTCCCCAGCCATGCAAAGGGAGAAAGGGTCTTGAAGTGATGGATAAGGAACGGTGCGGTGGAAAGGGTTGCACATAAAGTAACGTAGGTGGGGTCAAGAACGTAATTCTGGAACAAGTTCCATAGTTTGTTTTTCTTTAGGGGTGATGGAATTTTTTTTAGGGGGTTCATGGGGCCGCTTATTAAAATACCCATGGTGGCCGCAACGGAAAGTTGAAAACCGGGGTTCCAGATGACGGCTGGTTCTGGAAGCATGATGAATAGCAAGGCCACCCCTAGGCTGTTCAACGTATTGGCGTTCCTTTGAAACAATGCGCCTATCTGAGGTACGGCGAACATCAAGACCGCACGCCTTACCGCGGGGGAGCCCCCCGTCACAGGAATGTAGACGAGTAGTAAGATAATGGCTACAATTCGTACCACATGGTGGGGAAGGCCGGTTGCCTTTAAAAATACCATGAGCATCCCTGCCAAAAGCACCACGTGGAACCCGCTAATGGCAAGGACATGGACCAGGCCGGACCTTTGAAAATCACTGCGCAGCGCATCGGGAATCCCGGAACGGTCCCCTGCCAGCAGGCCAAGCAGAAGTCCTGTTTCTGCAGGTTGCAGGTACTGGGCGAATCGCTTTTCTATCCATTTTCGAAAACTGTAGAAACTTCGTTCCGGAACCCAGTGGTGCTTAAAAACGGTCCAATGCTTGAACTTGCCGTAGCCGGAAAGTCCCTGGGAACGCAGCCACCCCTTGGTGTCGAAACCGCCCGGAACCGTAGGCGGGTTTACGGGATACCAGGATGCTTCGTAACAGATGGAGTCTCCGGGCAAAGGGTAGATGGGCAGGTCCCGTTTTTCTGTCAGTCGAACTCGTTTGCCTGCATTTGCGGAGTCTGTGGTCTTGATGATGATCGCCTGCCCAGAGGCTTTTACCTGGCTGCTTTCGACCAAACCGCAGCCCGTTTCGACGAGCATTTCTTTTGCGGCAGTGCCCGAGGGTGTGCTTGCCGTATCAAGGGAAATTTCGTGAAAGACGATTCCTGCGGTGAGGGATAACAAGATTACCCACTGCAAAAAACGAGGGAAAACGTGGTTCATGAAAATCAGGGGGAGCAACAGGGCGAACGCAAAATCGGGGGAATCCAGGCTTGCGAAGGTGATTGCTATGACAACGGCACTTAAAAGAGCGGGTTTCCCCGATAAAGGGGCCAGTAATTGCTCCAATTGATTCCAGAAAAACATTCTATAATTGTCTCGATAAACCATATTAACCTATATTAAAAGAGGAGTATTCTCCTATACACGCATTTTTTGGAAATTTGGTTACCGTCTTTATGAAAAAAAAATGTAAAAATGTTTTGAACGTTCTTTTGATGGCTATGTCGGCCATGTTTTGCGCCTGTATAACGGAACCAGAAGAAAAAATCAAGACTTTGTATCCTGACAACGGACTTCGATTCAGGCTGTATCCCAACGATTTGGCGAAGAATGATTCTGCATCGGCAAACCTTGCCCATGGCTTGGTTTTTTTGGCTCACCCCAATGCCTCTTATGAATTGTCCTTCGACGGGGATTCCTCTATGGGAAAACCGCCGACCTTGCAGTTGTTCAGGGTAAAACCGATGCCCAGTGACGAAAGTCATGTGAATTTGACAAAGGTCAAGAATGTGTCTGCAAAAGAAATCGACGGCAGAATCGTCTATCATTTTGTTTGCGAGAAAAGCGTCAGCGAAAACTGGGCCCTGACCTTGGTACAGGACGGTTCCTACTACGAAGGCCCTACCAACAATGTACGGCTAAAGGGGGAGGGTGCCTACTCGGACCACATGTCCTTGAATCTGATTGTGGTAGGCAACGTTGCCTCCAGGTTGAGTGGTTTTACGATTGACGATCTGGCAAGGGACTTGCTTGATTCCTACAGAAAATTTTATACCAGCATTCAAATTGATACACTGTACGTGAACTATGCCAACCTTCACCCGACTTTGGGTTCGAAATACCCTGCCGACGAACCTTGGTATGCCGGGTGGTCGTCCAATGATAAACTGGTCAGTGAACTCGGGGGGTGGCCTGGGATCGTGAATGCGTTGGACATTGTTCTTGTGGATTATATCATCGACGAGGATGTGCTGGGCTACAGCTACTTGTTCAGCGGAAACATGGGCGGAGGTTATGGAAGCACCGTGGCCCTTGGTGCCTTTGTGAAAAAATCAGATGGAGTCTACCCCCTCGAAAAAAAAGAAATTGTCGAGACTGCCATTCACGAAACGGGACATTTTTTTGGCCTGCGCCATACCAGTTCCACCAGGACCGATATTGGAGAGGGGGGCGACTTGTCCAACCGTGAAGATGGTTTTGAAGATACACCCTACTGCCCGGAAATCTGGCTCAACTCCATGGCAAAAAGACGTTCGGATCTGAACATCGATGATTTTGTTATGCCGAGAATAAAGATTGCCACATCGGTCTTGTCTTTCGATTATCGAAAATGCATGGATGCGGATAATATCATGTTCCCCTATGATATGTACGGGGAATACAGTGGTTTTTCTGAACTTCAGCTTGCTGCATTGCGAGCAACTTTGATGATTTATCCTCACTGACGGAGAGTTATGAAAGCGTCTCAATATTCTGAACAGGCCCAGTTGATTGCCTTTGTTCTTCAAAAGGGTGCGGACTGGGACCCTATGGTATTGGAAATGTTGGAAAAAAACTGGGGGCCCATTCGCCACAAGGGCAAACTTTTTGCTTTCGACAAGACTCCCTACTATACGCCGGAAATGGGCGAAGGCCTGTATCGTGGTGTGGTTTCCTTTGAAAGGACGGTTGCCCCCGAGACTATCGCCGCCGAAAAAGAACGCAGCAACGCCCTGGAAATGGCGACGGCATCAAGTGAAAATCCTGAGTTTCGACATGTGAACATTGACGTTGGCTACATGGACTTGGACAAGGTCGTATTGCCCAGTTATAAGCGGGGACCTTTTAAGTTGTACGCAGGCAAAGGCGTTTGGCTGGATATGCTCTTGACTTATGCCAAGGGCGAGTTTCACCCTACGGCGTGGGCCTTTGAAGACTTTGTCCGCAACCCCTACCAGCACGACCTTCAACTTATCCGGGAAAAGTTCAAAAAGGCGAGAGTCGCGGGACCGCCTGCGGGCCCATGACCGAGCCGTCGAACGAAGCGCCGTGTGCGCCAAGGTTCAAAAAGGCGAGAGTCGCGGGGTGACATATAATGACGCAGGGGGATGCTCCCCCTGGACCCCCTCGAAAAGGTCTCGCAATGTTCGTTTTTCGGTGCCGTTGGAAAAAGGTCCCGGGTCAAGCTCGGGATGACAGGCAAGAGGGGGCCGGGATGACAAAGTGGAGGGGTGAGGTCCCGGGTCAAGCCCGGGATGACAATGCATAAGGCCGGGAAACGATGCAGGAGAAAAATCCTTAAGTCAAAATAAAAAATCCATAGCAGAACATTGCTGCAAAAACCAGGGGAATCACAGCCCAGATTCCCTGAAAGTAATGCTTGATGTCCAGGGAACTCATGGACATGTGGTCGATGACGGAAACGGCAAGGTACCACAAGATAATCTGGCCCCAAATGGGATAGGAGCCGTGCATAATCTGGTCGATGATGAAGGCTTCGCAAAAAATCCCTGCAAATACGGGGGCGCATGCGCAAACGGAATGCTGAATGGCCTTTAGAAAAATAGGGCCGCGGACTACGTACGAAATATGCCCTAGGGAATTGCCCTTTGTATCGAGAAAACTGATTTCTGTAACCTTTGCGCCGGAACAAATTGCAAAAAGGGCATGGGCGCATTCGTGAATGATGGTGCCTGCGATGGTGAGATAATTGCAGATGAACAATGCGGCCCGCACCCCGAACAATTTGGATAAAATGGCAATCTGGATTTTTTCAATCCCGTTCATGATGCAGCCTACGATGATGACGGAAAAAATAAGGATGACTGTCATAATTCCGCTGGCGGCCGCTATACCTTGGACTCCATGGCCAAGAGCCAAAAAATCGAGAATCTGTCGGAATAAGTAGTGCATTTTTTACTACCTTAAAATATAATGAAAAACTTGAAACCCGTCATTCTCTTCGTGGTACTTTTGCTGGCCCTTGTGTGGGGGCTTCGCGTATTCAAGGAACGTGCCGCAGAAGCTGAGGCGTTCGAAAGGCTGGAAGCCTTGGTGAAAGAGGCTAACGAATGTCTAGAGGTTTCGGAGTGGAACTGTGCCGAAGAGAGCGTGCGGAAATTGCTGGTGCAGACACCCGACGACAAGAACCTGCAACTGCACCTGGCCGGAATACTTTTTGAACAGGAACGTTATGACGACTGCATTGCGTATGTAGACTCCCTAGGTTACGAAAGCAAGGACCTGACTTATTTGCGGCAGAAGTCCGAATTGTTGAAACGGGAATTGGCGACCTTGGGATTGGAACGTTCCATGCACTTTCGCGTGGAATTCGAAGGTCGCCCTTCAAGACGTGACGTGATGGAGGCCTTGTCCGTCTTGGAAGTGGCCTACGATTCCCTTTGCAACCTGTTTGACTTTAGACCCCAGAACAAAATGCACTTGGTCTTATACCAGTCGACGCAGTTTCAGGGGGTAGGGCCGCGCCCTGATTGGGTGGGGGCCGTGTATGACGGAAAAATCCGTGTGCCGGTCAACGTGATGGAATATCCGGATTACTATCGCCCCATGTTTTTTCATGAACTGACCCACGCCTTTGTCCGTGCCATGACCAGGTACAAGGTTCCCCTATGGATTAACGAAGGTATGGCGCAAACGATCGATGCGAGGAAAATGCC
>JABUUR010000437.1 GCA_021443065.1 Fibrobacter sp. | reverse complement strand
GTTTCGCCATCGGCAACCACCACCTTGGTCTTTGCCTCCTGGGTACTGATCACGATTTCACCCTTGGAGTCATAATCGTAGGAATTGTTTTCCGGATGGAGATCCAGGAGAATGCGGTTGTCGCCAGAAACATGGGGAGTAACAGTCAACTTGATACCGGTTTCGACCAACTGGGTAGAAGATTCACCGCTGTCGTCGATCACACGGATAGAAACCTTGTCACCCATGAAAACCTGGGCTTCGGTGTTGTCCAAGGTAGAAACCTGGGGGCTGGCAAGGACTTCGGTAGAAGCGTCACCCATCAAGTTGCTAATGGCAAGTTGCAAGTTGTTATCCAGAAGGCTTGCGGTAATCGCAGTGGTTGCACCGGAAACAGCGGGAGACACACCGGCATGGGGGAAAGACTGGATAGAGGCACTTGTGCGGCTGCTGCCGGCAGTGGAACCCGTGGGGGTTGCGGCAGTGCCCGGAGTGAGGGCAACGTTACCGGCGTTCAAAGTCCAGTCTACGCCAAGTTCACGAGCCCGTTCGCTGTTCACCACCACAAGTTTTGCGGTAATCATGATCTGCAAGGTTTCCACGTCCAGTTCTTCCATGGCGTTTTCCATCTGTTCGATCTTTGCCTCAGTATCGTACACGATGATCGAGTTGGTACGTTCCACGGTGGTAATCTTACCGCGGTTGGACTTCATGCTTTCAAGGACCTTCACAAGTTCGTCGGCCTTGGCATGGTGCACCTGGAAATTCTTACGGACAAGAGGAGAACTGTTCTCGGCCTGGGCGGCCTCGTCGGCAAGTTTCTTTTGCTTGGCCTGGTAGGTTGCCAAGCGCTGGATGGTAATGTACTTGTCCTGAATAACCCAGGTCAGGTCATTCAAACTGCAGACGATGTCGATGGTTTCCTGCCAGGTCTTCTTGGTCACGTGAAGGGTGGTCTTGCCCTTGATTTCCGGAGACAAAAGAATGTCAACGCCCGCGATGACAGAAATGGATCGGAACACTGCTTCGTAGTCCATGTTCACGAAGTTGAAGTCGTACAACTTCTTGTTCGGAGCAGAGGAACCTTCTGCGGGTGCAGCCCAAGCCGTTGCAGAAAGACCAACGACCATAAGGAGAACTGTTACAATTTTAGTCAGTTTTTTCATTACTTGTCACCCCCAAATTTATCGGGAAGGCCCATGGAGTAGCGACGGCTCACGCCAAATTCTTGGATAAGGAAGAGCACGTCTGTTTGTGTAATTTTCAATACCTTGCCGTTCAAGATCTTATCACCTTCCTTGATGGTATAAGATACGGACGGATTCTTGGTTTCGACCAGGATAGCCATGGGAACATCGGATTCCCAGATGATGCCCACCAGTTCAACCTGGTCAATGTTGATGCCTTCTTCTACGAGACCCTTTATGTCAACAAAGGGATCGCGACGACCGAAGGAACTGTAGACAACCCGGTCTTCGTAAAGATCGACAAGTCTGCTATTCGAAACGTTTTCAGGATTCAGCACGCCACCGCGATCTTTTTCCACTTCTTTCAGGCGTTCTGCCTGGACAGCGGTAAGCTCGTCACGGAACCCTACGGAACGGCGGTTCACGTAGCCCACGCGGTTACCATACTGCACTTTGCGGAACATGCCGGTCATGTCAAGGCTGACCAAGTGTTCGCCAAAGACAAGACGCTGCAGAACCTGAGCATTTTCGTTGGGGGCCGCATAGAATTCAGTTTCGTCCACCACCACGATAAGTTCGCGAACCACCGGGCGAAGGTGGAAGGTTTCAGCACCGGCAACTTGCTTTTTGCTGTCCTTTTCGTAGGTTTTCACGAACTTGTCAAAACTGGGTTTTTCTTCGGAGGCCCTGGTCCAGTCCTTGAGGGTAACGCCCGAGGACTTTGCAGACCAGAAACAGAAACCGTCCTTGCTGAACTTGGTGTTCTGTGCCTGCAAAATCAAGGCTCCATCCTGAACCATCATAACGGGAGCCACGTCTCCTTGCAACTGGAGCTTGATACCATCGTCGGTCCACACCACAGACTTCACAATGGAGCCCGCATTCAAATTGAACACCGGAGACTTCTTTGAAGAAGGAAGGCTTACCACCACGACAGAAGCCTTGGTGGGGCCGGAAACGTTCTTCAGTTCAATGGGAGCGTCGGCAACAAGTTTCACCTGTTCCATGCCTGAACCCACCAGCAAGGTCAATTCCTTGAGACCCGGGAGATACTCACCGATGGCGCCGCCGTCCTTGATGGCCTGGTCCAGCATTTTCTGCTGGGACACAATGCGGTTGATTTCATCCTTGGCGGCCTTCTCTGCGGCAGCCTTCTCTTCAAGGGCGGCCTTTTCCGCGGCTTTCCTCTCTTCGATAGCGGCCTTTTCGGCAGCCTTCTTTTCGGCGGCCAGGCGTTTCTTTTCTTCAAGGGCGGCCTTCTCTGCAGCCTTCTTTTCGGCGGCCAGGCGCTTCTTTTCTTCAAGGGCGGCCTTCTCTGCAGCCTTCTTTTCGGCGGCTAGGCGGGCCTTTTCTTCCTTGGCGGCTTTTTCGGCGGCCTTTTTTTCTTCGAGGGCAATCTTTGCAGCCTCCTTCTTGTCGGTTGCCGCACGCTTTTTATCTTCGAGAGACTGCTTATCTGCAGACTTTTTGCTGTCGGCAATGACCTTGGAAAGAGTCCAGGCCTTGCCCACCTTACCCTTGAACTTCAGCAAGAAATTTGCCTTTTCCAGGGAAATATCGTTCTTGTCGGAATCGATGGCGGAACCCACTTCCATTTCGAACTTCAGGAACGTGGAACCGCGGTAGTTTTCCTTGAAGATGCGGATATTCTTTACGAACTTGGAGTCCCCGTCCACCATAAAGGAGCCTTGCCCCAAAGATATATCGGTATCGGAGAAACCAGCCACCAATTTCTTGGACGAGGCATCGTACTTCTGGAAGAACGTGGGCAAGTTCTTCTCGGAATCAAAGGTGAACATCAGGCGACAGCCCTTGTCGCAAGCAAAGCGGACATCCTTGATCTGTGCAGCCTGGATTGCCACGGCAGCCATCATGAACAATATAAGGAATTTGCACTTCATTACGGACCCACCTTTTTAGATGTGTAGGTGGTCAAATTGAAGGATACCGACATGGTAATCGGGGTCCATCCGTGAGTTTCGGCCTTCTCGATTTCAGCCTTGATGCCGGAATAGCGTGAAAGCCTCAAGTTGGTAATCGCCGTAGGATAGTTGAAGTTTGCAATTTCTGCAAACAGGTAGCCTAGCATGTGGTAGCCGGAATTCACTGCAATGGAATAGCGGTTTTCCACATAGTGTTCGCGGGCGATGCCACGGCCCTCGGGATTGAACTTCTGGATTTGCACACCGGAACTGCGAAGCACGGAATAGAGGTCCTGCAAGCGCAGAGGCACCTTTTCTTCTTCCGGGAACATTTCCTTGAGTTTTTCGAAATCCTTTTCCGCCTGGACCAGCTGCATTTCCAGTTCGGCCACGCGATGCTTCTGGGCGTTGATCTTGTCCAGTTCGGCCTGTGCAGAACGCAGTTCACTTTCCAGGCGTTCACGCTCCAGCACGAAAGGGTTCCACATGTAGTCGTACACGTAGTAGGCTGCGCCAAGAATCAACAGGACGATGGCGATGGCGTAAATGTTCTTTTTGTCTTTAAAGTCAAAACTACCCATGTTAGCCCTCCTGTCCGTTGTCCTTGCTCAGGACAATACTGATGGTAAAGCTATAGGCTTCTTCGCCGTCCACCTTGGTGGTGGCGATAGTCACCAAGGACACCGCCTCAATGCTCGACTGTTTTTCAAGTTTGACCATGTAATCGGCGACTTCGGAGAAGTCGAAGGTGGTGCCCTTCAACTCCAGGTTGTACTCGCCCATCTGGTTCAAACTGGCAAGCCACATATTCGGAGGCAGAACCGAGGAGATGTTCTCGAACAAAACAACCCAACGTTTCTTGTTCACCTGAATGGACTTGAGCGCATTGATCTTTGTGTTGACAATGCCCTGCTTCTGTTCAAGTTCGCCGATCTTCTGGAGGAGCGGACGCTGACGTTCGACTTCTTCCTTGACCCTTGTAAGTTCGGAGTTCAGGTTATCCTTGGTTTCGGTAATGAAATTGTCGATCATCACAAAGGCGACAATTGCCGCGATGAGGGCAACAGTCGGCCAAATGGTACGGCGGTCGGTAACCCAAGAAAGATCCTTCTTCTTCTTGCGGAATTCAATGGGCAAGAGGTTGATGGATATGGCCAGGGCGCTAGTATTAGGAGATTCTTTTTTCTGCGTTGCCATTAGAATTTCCTCATAGCCAAGCCCAAAGCAGGGGCATAAATGTTAGACAAGGCAACGGAGATTCCGTTTTCGCCAAAGACCTTGGCATCGCATTCAGCAAGGTGGAACGGATTGACGGTGTCAGTCTCAATACCAGTGCGTTCTGCAATGTATTCCTTAAGGCCGGGGATTGCGGCTCCGCCACCACCCAGCAAGATTTTGTTCAAGGGCTTGGAATCTTCGGAAGACGAGAAATAGCGGATACCGAAATCAATCTGGGCCATCAGGTCTTCGTATGCAATTTTAAGAGCGGCTTCCACTTCTGCCTCGGAGAATCCGTCGACGATGGACATGTCGTCCTTATCGAAAATCTCGTGACACACAGAAGGTTCAACACCCAGATTGACGCAGGTTTTGTTCACCACCATGTCCAGCGAACCGCCGGTCATGGCACGCATGGAATGGAACTTTCCGTCTTGCAGGAAAGCCACGCTCATCTTCTTTTCGCCGATGTTGAAAATAGCAGTAGTCTCTTCGAGTTTCTGAGGTTCAGCCGTTGCCACGTAGGCATTGAGCAGGCCGAAGATATCTACGTCTACTGCAGAAATTTTAATGCCGCGACGGATAAAGAACCTTGCCCAGGAATCAAGCAGGCCGTTCTTCGCGGCAACCACGTTCACCTTAAGTTCATCGCCTTCGCGGGAGGAAACTTCGTAGTCGATTACGTTGTCCTGGTCGTCGAAAGGCGGACGGGACTGGGCAGTCTGGAGAATGATTGCGGCCTCGTTACCGTTCTTGGGGACCTTCACGGAAAGTTTGTCCACCAGGATACCGCCAGCGCCGGCACCGCAGTTCACGGACACCACCACATCGCTGGAATCTTCCAAAGGATGGCGCAAAAGCAACTTGCTGAAGGCTTCGCCCAGCAGGTCGCTGCCGTCTTTTTCCCTCGGACCGTCACCCTCGGTCGGGGCGCCTCCTTCACGTACTTGTATTTCGCCATTAACGATGGCACCGTCTGGAACGCGTTCTAGATCCGCATCCACCACGATACGCTTACCGTTGGCGTTATGCAAAACCTTTACGTACTTGATGCTGTAATGTCCAACATCAATACCGACAGTTTCACGAACGCCGCGAATTTTCGCAATTAAACCTAAAGACAAAACAATTCTCCAAAAGGAAACATTACAATATAAATTTTACCTTTATAGACGGCGAATGTCAAGCAAAATTTTCGCTAACTCATTGAAAATTAACGAGTTATGAGCATTTTCACATATTTTTTTCACATTTTCACGCCTTTTTGCTTCTGTTTTTGCCCTTGTTCACCTCAAAGATGTACTGAAGCACCCTTTCCTGAGTCCATCCAAACTCCCCCACGAACTCCGCGGTCAGGCAAAAATAGCTGGGAAATTCGCTGTTTTTGTGGCCTAAATTGCGCAAAATTTCGATTTCCACGTTCTCTTCGCCAAAACTGGGCAGTTCGAACTTGATGTTCATGTGGAGCCCGGAACGGCACTCCAGGGGCAACCCGAACATAAAACCGCCCGCAGACAAGTCAAAGAGCATTCCGCCGCAGGTGGAACCGTCGGGTAGCGTGGCCACCACGGGTATGGAGACCTGTTCACGGACCCAGCGGCGGAACTGCCGCTTTTCCAGGTTGGTGGTGTGGGGCAAAATCAACTGCCCGGGCAGGCAGGAACGGACTTTCAGTCGGGCTGAGTAAACGGCGTCGTTTGGGCGGGTCCATTTAATGCCCACCTCCTTGCCCACAAAGGACAATGCGGAGCCCCGGCTTCCGTCGTAGGCGATAAACCACTCCTTTTCGGAACGATGGATGATCTCGGAATGCTTAAAGGTCCGGCCGTCGTCCAGAATCAGGTCGATTCGGTCGCCGATACCGAACTGCCGCGAGGAGCAAATCTGGGTCAAGGGATTGACCGCGGTAAAGCCCAGTTTTTCGCGAATACGCTCCACGGCATCCACCGTTTCGTCGCGAACAGAAAACACGTTGCGAAAGTCATAGAAACGGCTCACGGCTGCTTCGAACAGTCCCGAGGAATTCAGGACTGCGTCCTTGTTTTCAAAGGACGACGTGCGGATTATCTTCTCGAGGGTCCGCCTTTCTTTGTCTGTAAAAGCGATTTCCTTCACCTTTTCGTCAAAGGTTTCCGTACCGAACATCACCTCATTGTCGCGCCTGTAGTTGATACGGTGTATTTCCAACAGCACTAGCAGCAACAAGAAAAGAAAGATGATGAAGGCAATCCACGCCAGCTGGAGCGGTTCAATCATTCGCTACGGCTCCCTTCTAGCGTCCGGTCCACACACCGTTGATGAACGAGCCGACAATGGACGAATCCAGTTCCTTGCCCAACAACGGGGAGTTGCAGACATGGCCTGCAAAATCCTTCTGACTTACAATGTGGGGCTTGGATGTATCGAGGACGACAATGTTGGCTTGCTTTTCAGAACCGACTTCGTATGCGGGTTCGGCATCGACCAATGCGGCAGGTGCGGTAGACAGAAGTTCGATGGCGTGTTTCTCCCCTACCCGTTCTGCAAGTTTGTTCCAGATTGCAGGGAGCGC
>JABUUR010000100.1 GCA_021443065.1 Fibrobacter sp. | reverse complement strand
TGCGTGTAAGCTTATTCAGCGACCCTGCGGATTGAAGGATCCCGGCTCCCCGGGGCAAGTCCAGGGCAGGCTTAGGCCGGGATGAAATATAAAGAAGGTGGAGATCCCGGGTCAAGCCCGGGATGACAGTGGGTCAAGGCCGGGATGACAGTCAAAAAGGTGATCCCGGGTCAAGCCCGGGATGACATTAGGTCAAGCACGGGATGACATCAAAAAGGTGATCCCGGCGCGGAGGCCGGGATGACATATAAAGAAGGTGGAGGTCCCGGCGCGGAGGCCGGGATGACAGTGGGTTATGCCCAGATGAGAACGTTTTTTAAACGTCGCCCACTTCGCCGGAATCCACAAAATTGCGGATGGCCTTGCTAATGCGCATGCTGCAGAAGTTGGGGCCGCACATGGAGCAGAAATGGCTGGACTTTGCCTGGTTTCCGGGCAAGGTCTTGTCATGATATTCCATGGCCTTTTCAGGGTCCAGGCTCAATGCGAACTGGTCGTTCCAGCGGAAGTCGAAGCGGGCTCGGCTCAGGGCGTCGTCCCGGAATTCCGCACCGTAGTGGCCCTTGGCCAAGTCTGCGGCGTGGGCTGCCAACTTGTAGGTCACGACGCCTGCACGAACATCGTCGCGGTCTGGCAATCCCAGATGTTCCTTGGGGGTCACGTAGCAAAGCATGGCGGTACCGTACCAGCCAATCTGGGCAGCCCCGATGGCAGAGGTAATGTGATCGTAGCCGGGAGCGATGTCGGTGGTGAGGGGTCCCAAAGTGTAGAAGGGCGCGCCGTGGCACTTTTCAAGCTGGCGGGCCATGTTGTCCTGAATCTTGTGCATGGGCACATGACCCGGCCCTTCGATAATCACCTGCACGCCATATTCCCAGGCAATCTTCGTCAGTTCCCCAAGGGTATCCAGTTCGCCGAACTGGGCCTCGTCATTGGCATCGGCGAGAGAGCCTGGGCGAAGGCCGTCACCCAAGGAAACCGCCACGTCGTACTGTGCAAGGATTTCGCAGATTTCACGGAAATGGGTGTACAGGAAATTCTGCTGGTGATGTCGCATTTGCCACAGGGCAAGAATGGAGCCGCCACGGCTCACAATACCCGTGGTACGCTTGACACACAGAGGGATGTGTTCCAGCAGGAGACCTGCATGAATGGTGAAGTAGTCCACCCCCTGTTCCGCCTGCTCGATCAAGGTATCGCGGTAAAGTTCCCAGGTCAACTCTTCGGCCTTGCCGTTGACCTTTTCCAGAGCCTGGTAAATAGGCACCGTCCCGATAGGCACGGGGCTGTTGCGGATAATCCATTCCCGAGTTTCGTGGATGTGCTTTCCGGTGGACAAGTCCATGACGGTATCTGCCCCCCAGCGCACGGACCAGGCCATCTTTTCCACTTCTTCTTCAATGGAGCTTGTAATGGCGGAGTTTCCGATGTTGCTGTTGATCTTGGTCAAAAAATTCGTACCGATAATCATGGGCTCGCATTCGGGATGGTTGATGTTTCCCGGAATGATGGCACGGCCCGCAAGGATTTCGCTGCGGACAAATTCGGCGGTGACGGGCGTGCCCTTTACCCCCAGTTCATCCAGTTTCTGATTCTCCCGAATGGCAACGTACTCCATTTCCTTGGTGATGACACCTGCGCGGGCGTAGTCCAGCTGGGTCAGCTTGTGACCTGCTTTTGCCCGCATGGGATGATGTACCGCGTTAAAACGCAGGTGGTCCAGCTCATGGTTTTCCTGACGGGCGCGGCCGTATGCAGAGGTCATGTCGTCCAGCTGTTCTGCATCGCCACGTTCCAGAATCCAGCTTTCGCGAAAACGTTCAATGCCCTTGGTCACGTCTATATTTGCATTTTCATCGCCGTAAGGTCCGCTGGTATCGTACACGGGAACCTTAGGGGTCAAGGGGTCTTCGGTCAAGATTTCACGCATGCCCACGCGAACATCGGGATAAATTTTCCCGGGCACATAAATCTTCCGGGAATTCATAAAAGGTTTCAAAAGGGAATTCTTGGATTCCACGCAAGCCTCGCATTTCTTTTGGCCAACAATTTTTTTTGACAAATGTAGCATATTTGAAAAATGGATTTGGCCATCGTCTAAAGAATTTGTATCTTATGGATATGAAAAAAATTTTTGATTGGACAAAGAATTATTTAAAATCATTAAACTGGATTGTACTTATTGGCATTGCCGCCTTTTGCACAGCTCTAGCCGTTGTCAACAACATCCGTGTGGACAAAGATAAATCCGTAGACTGGATCGGAAGCCAGGATGTTCTAGCAAAACCTGCGGAGATTCTCTGATGAAAAAGAATACCATAATCTCTGCTGTTTTACTCTCGATAGCCTCCGTTCTTGTAGCCATCGGCGTTGCCGAAATCTCGTTCCCGGAATCTTTTTTGACATTTACCGACCAGGACTGGCTTAACGATCTTTGGCCCAAGGCCTACCGCTACAATATTCACGTGGGGCTTGGAGCTGTCATCGTCGCATGTGCCCTGATTGTACCTGCCTACAGGTTGCAAAAGGACTTTGCCATACGCGCCCTGGAAACCCTGTTCCGCGTAGGCATTGGCGGCATGTTCATTTTTGCAAGCATTTTCAAAATCCAGGATCCACACCAGTTTGCAACTCTGGTTGCCCAGTACCAGTTCTTCTCGGCACTGCATTTGGATTTCATCAATAATTTCTTTGCGCTGGTCTACCCTCAGTTTGAGTTGTGGTTTGGCCTAGCCATGATCTTTACCCCATGGGTCAAGGAGTCCGCTTTCGCCATATTCTGGATGTTCGTCAGTTTCATTATCGCCCTGGCCTGGGCCTTGTGGAACGACCTGGGCATTACCTGTGGGTGCTTTGAGTTGGAAGGCGCACAGGACAAGGCCGAAGCCTGGACCAGCCTGATACGCGACCTAATTCTGATATGGCCCACTTTATGGCTCGCCCTGCGCAAGAATAAAAGCCTGATTGGCGTCTGGAAAAAATAGACGGTGATTATCTGCGGATAAATTCCAGAACACGCTTGCTGAAGGATTCCATGGAGCAGCGGTCCAGCAAAGCTTGGGCCGCATTTTCGTTAATGACGTTTTCACCTGCCAAAACCCGGTCGATGACCTTGGCGTAGGCCTCGGCATCGGTGGGCGAATCCACCAAGGGGCATACACCTTCCATATTCTCCTTGACGGCAGAGGTGGCGGCGCAGAGCGCAGGCGTTCCGCAGGCAACCGCCTCGATGGGCGGAAGCCCGAATCCTTCCAAGAGGGACGGATAGACAATCAAATCGGCATGACGGTAAAGTTCACGAAGCTCCGGGGCTGCCAGACGTTCCAAATGGAAAACGTTATACAGTTTTTTTGCATTGATGATGTCGGTCATCCGCTGGGAGGTTTTCCCGATGCGGACAAAGGCCACATCTGGCCGCAGCCTAGCCATTTCAAAGAAAGTGTCGATGTTCTTGCGCGGTTCGTCCAGACTCACATTGACACACATTCCGTAATAATTGCGGATGCCCATCTTTTTGCGGAAGGCGGCCTTTTCTTGTTGCGATATGGCCTCTGCAGGCTTGTTGAACAACTCACGATCTATGGGGCAGCCAATGACTGCGCCGCGAGCCTCCCCCATCTTTGGTCCGAAATGCTTTGCGGCTTCGTCACGGGTCCAGCGGGAATTATAGACAAATGAATCAGCCTTTACGCAGTCCTTGATGTAGAACATGTTCAACAACTTGAACTTGAAGCTGCCTGGGTAGAGGGTTTCTGCGAAGGTGTCGTGTACGAACATCACTGTCTGCGCGTTCGAATTTGCTTTCTCGGCAGCACGTTTGGCCAGAGGAACAAGGAATCCAAGTTCCGGACGGATGAAGAAAACCACGTCGGGCGCAACATTGGCGATGACTTTCTTTAACGGCCCACGAAAGGAAGCAAAACCGGTATAGAGCGACCTTCCCCACACTTCGTGGGAGACGTAGTCCACCTGGTAGCCCCCCCTTGACTTTTCGGGGAAAAACTTCGGTGTTTTAAGCCAAAGCACGTGGGCTTCAAATTCAGGTGCCACAGCCTTCACCAGATTCAGGGTAAGACGTCCAAAACTGGTACATTCGTTCTTGTCGCAGACAAATAATATTTTTTTTATGTTTATCACAGTTCAAATATAGTTCTAAGAGCTGAATGCTGTAGAGGTTTTATAATTTATTTTCCTTTCATTTTGTAAATTTAAACCATGGCTAAAATCTGCATAGTCCTTGCGACCTACAATGGAGAAAAGTATCTGGCACAGATGCTGGATTCTCTTGTGGCGCAGTCCAGGCCCGCAGACATGATTATCGCCGTAGATGACGGATCGACGGATTCCACTGCCCAGATTCTCAAGAACTACACCTCAAAGTTACCCTTGCAAATTACCTTTTCTCCAAAAAATCAAGGACATCGTGAGGCTTTTTCAAAGGCCCTGGAAATAGCCAAAGAGAAGTTACAACCCGAAGACCTTGTGGCCCTGGCAGACCAAGACGATATTTGGCTCCCCCACAAGTTGAGCATTCTTGAAAAAGAAATCGGTACGGTCCCCAGCCTGATTTTTGGAGACGCACAAGTTATCGATGAAAACGGGAACGTTACCGCGGAATCCTGGAGAGCAGATTCCCACATCAACTTGAAAACAACCATCAAGCACCAGATTGCAGGAATAAACCATGTGACCGGATGCCTCTGTATGTTCAAGGCTAAACTCTTGAATGTAATCCTCCCCATTCCAGACGGAGTATCGGTACACGACCGGTGGATTGCCATGATTGCCGAAAGAAACGGAGGCATCAAAGCGATACCCGAAAGAGTGGTGCAGTACCGAATTCACGGTGGGAACGCCGTAGGCGGAAAAAAGAATTTTTCAATGAGCAAGACCCTGCGCCTCCAGGAAGTTTGGATGTTGACAATCATCGAAAATCTCACCCTCCTCAAACTTACGGATAGCGAAATTTCCTTTGCGCAAAGGCTTTTATCCATAACAAAGCAACGCATGAGCAAAATGCTTGTGCTGGATGAAATCTTCTGGGTATTGAGAAATAAAAAATACCTGTTCCTGGAAGCGCCCATGTTGACTACGGCAAAGCGGATTCTTTTTACCTTGATCGGCCTGCCTCTTGCAAAAAAAATATGGGGTAAGGATTGATGCGCATAGGAATCGACATCAAGTGTCTGCGAACCAACAACAGCGGCATCGGAAGATACACCAGAAACATCTTGGATGCACTACAAAAAATTGACAACACCAACGATTATGTACTGTTCTCTCCCAGCCCCATTGACTACGCATTGAACAACCCCAGGTGGCGTTCCGTGGTGGCCTCGACAAAGTTGCCGGGAATCTTATGGCAACAGCAAGTTTTACCCGGGATTCTGAAGCAAGAAAAAATTGACCTTATATGGGGACCGGAGCAAACGATACCCGTAAAAGGGCTAGGAAAAATCAAGTCGGTGCTGACGGTCCATGATTTTGTGTACAAGCGGTTTCCCAAGACTATGCGAAAGTCCGTCCTGTGGATTAACAAAGCCTTCGGTTCAAGATCCATAAAAAAAGCATCGGCAATCGTGCCTGTTTCTGATTTTACCCAAAGTGAACTCTTCCATTTCTATCCGAAAATAGACAGGGAAAAAGTTGTAGTGGTAAATTGCGGCGTGAACGGAGAAAAACATTTCGGTGAGGACTGCATAAAAAATTATGGTGAGAACTGCGCAGGCGAGAATTCAATTTCAGCAACCATTCGCAAAAAACAGTTGCTGTTTGTAGGCAGCCTGGAACCTCGCAAAAACTTACCCACGTTAATCCACGCCCTGGAAATTCTTAAACACAAGGGTGTTGTGGTTCCCTTGGTTTTGACAGGGCCAAAGGGCTGGAAAAACAAGAACTTTAAGACATTGATGCAATGCACCAGCGTGGCAGACCAGATATGCCACAAGGGTTATGTTTCTGACCAGGAACTAAGCGAACTTTACAAGGAAAGCGCCGCCGTTGTATTCCCCTCAGTTTACGAGGGTTTCGGCCTGCCCGCCCTGGAAGCCCTAAGCCGCAACACCCCGGTGCTAACCTCCAAAGGATCTGTCATGGAAACCGTCCTTGGAGATTGCGGCTGGTACTTTGACGCTACATCTGCCAAATCCATTGCAAGTGCCGTTGAAAATTTTTGGAGTGGTTTGGATCATGAGGGTTTTGCGAAAGTTTCTATGGATTTTGAGGATAAGCGACAAACTTTGCTAGCCCGTTACACCTGGGAAAATTCAGCCCGAAAACTCATGGGTGTTTTCTGGAAGGTTTGCCATGGCTAGAACCACAGCCATTGTCCTGGTGACCTACAACGGGTGGGAGATGACCAAGGCCTGTTTGCAGGACCTGGCACCGTTATTAGGTACTGCGCCCGAGATGAGATCCGCGCCTGGTATGGATTCTGCACCCGCCTTAGGTACTGCGAATTCACTAGGTACCGCGCCGCGATTTGTAATAGCCATCGCAGACAACTTGAGCACTGACGGCACCGTCGAAAACCTCCGCAAGGAATTCCCCGCCGAAAAATTTCCGCAGATTCATGTTTACCCACAGACAAAGAACCTGGGTTTTGGCGCAGCAAACAACGCCGCCATTCGCGGTTTAATTTCAGACGGAGTGTCGTTTGACGCTGTTTGCCTGTTGAACAACGATACGCGTCTCGATGCAAGCGCCATCTCAAATTTACGTGCGGAACTGGACCGAGTGAGTTCCTGGTTACAAGATTGCACGGGCTCTGGTGCGGACTGCCACAAGAGTGTAGATTTCGGGTTACAAGATTGCGCGGGCTCCGGTGCGGACATTTGCAAGAAAGCGAATCTCGGGGCGCGAGACTGTGCGGGCTCTGGTGC
>JABUUR010000163.1 GCA_021443065.1 Fibrobacter sp. | reverse complement strand
AGTTATTTTATTTGGCTTTTAGGGGTGGTGCCGCTGCCTGCGTTTAAAAGTTTGGCGGTTGTCGCTTCTTTGCACTTGGTTGCGTCCATGGCATTTCGAATGCCCAAGGTGAGAGGCGTATGCGGTGGGTGGCGAAATCTTGGGCTTTACGGGATGCACGCGGCCCTGTTGATTCTCTTGGTAGGAAGTCTTGTCGGTTCTGAATTTCGTCAGGAGTACAACGGCTTTCGCGCAGTCCCTCCCACGAAGCCTGTTACCTATTATGCCGTTTCTGATAGCATGAATATGAATGAGGTGGCTATTACTGAAGGCTATCCTTACTTTGTCTTTTACAAGGGGCAGGTGGATATGTTTGGGGTTACTGTAGATGTCTTTACGGCAACCTACGATCCGTTCAAGTTTGTGCCCTACGTTTTTATGGTTCTCTTTTTGTTCAGCGTGGTTTTTCATTACGTGGCTAGGGTGCGGATTAATGTTTCTAAACCTGCAAAGAATGGTGGCTTACCTACGACGACGGAGATGAAAGTCAATGAGAAAAAGAGCAAATCGAAAATTCTCCCGGCATTGTTTTTTGCAATGTTTGGTGTGATGTTTGCCCCGCCTTCCCAGGCGAATCAGGATATGGTGCAGGTTGGCGATGCTTACCGCCTTTACGATTCCTTTGCCCGGGGTGTCCTGGATGATTTTTCCGGTCGCGTCACCTACAAATGCCTGCCGACGGACGATTGCAATGGCAAAATCTCTGCGGAGACTGTGGTTCGAAAAATTGCAGATAAATCCGCAGATGGATATCGTTTGTTCAAGGTGCTTCGAGGGGATGTTCAGCATGCACTGGGTGTTCCAGAAAGCGAACGTTATGTAAGTTACGACCAGTTGAATAAATTTCGCAACGAACTTGAAATTTACGCAAGTAGAAAGGACGACCTTGCAGCTACGGCAGAAATGCAACGGCTGCTGGGAAACGTCCAGTTGTATGAGGCCATCCGGCAGGGATCTTTTATGCCGCACATAGAAATGTCTGACGATGGAAAAATTTCCGCGGAACTTTTCTATAACAAAATAAACTTTGCCCTGGTGGCTTTTATACTTGCATTTTTGGGCTGCGCCTTGGCCGTGGTCAATTCAATTTTCAAGAAGGGGCTTTTGGATGTGGGGGCGAATTTAGCCTGTGGAATGGCGTCGTTGGTGCTTGCCTCTGCCTTTGCCATGAGAATCTACATCACGGGGAATCCTCCCCTTTCTAGTTTGTACGAAATAGTGCTGTTGGTATCCTTGCTCTTGGAAACCTTTGAATTCGGGGCGTTCATTTTTTGCAAAAAGAGGACTTTCTCCCTGATAATTCCCTTGACCCTGATGGCGTCCGTTCTTCTGTTTTTTGCCAAGTTCATCTTGGAACCGGGTGACTTGTTCCAGCCTATCCCTGCCGTTTTGAATTCCAGCGCATTCTTGACAATCCATGTTTTTACCATTGCCCTGGGCTTTGCAGGAATGATCCTTTCTGGTGTGGTGGCCCATGTGACCTTGTGGCGGGAATGTGGCGATGCTGTTCGGACGCACTTCGGTGAATTGAACAATATACGTCGTCTGCTTTACGGTACGCTAGTGTTCGGCTCCGCATTCACTATCGTTGGCACTCTTTTGGGCGGGGTGTGGGCGGATTTTGCCTGGGGTCGTTTTTGGGGCTTTGACCCCAAGGAATGCGGAGCTCTGTTCGTATGCCTTTGGGGAATGTTGTTGCTCCATTTACGGGGCGGGCACTTGATTGGTGAAAAAACTTTCGCTTTGCTCAATTGCTTTAACGTGGTAATCACGTTCCTTTGCTGGTTCGGCATAAACCTGCTGGGTATAGGGCTGCACAGTTACGGTTTTCAAGGCGGAACGGTAATGTGGCTTGGGGGCTTTGTGATTTTGGATTTGGCTATCATTGCCTTGATTGCCAAATTCTGTCCATCCCGACACTTTTGAATTTGCTAAATTTAGTCCCATGCTTCAATGGGACACTTTGCTTTCTGCCACGCGTTACGGGCATCCGGCCGATCCGGACCCCAACCGTTCCGATTTTCATCGCGATTACGACCGTATTGTTTTTTCCACTGCGTTTCGACGACTGGGCCGCAAGACCCAAGTCCACCCTTTTTCGGTAAACGACCATGTGCACAGCCGCCTGACCCACAGCCTTGAGGTTTCCAGCGTGGGGCGCTCATTGGCCATTACCGTTTACCACCTGATCAAAAAATATTTGCCCAAGTGCATTAGCGAATACCAGTTCGGCATGATTGTGCAATCGGCCTGCCTTGCCCACGACATAGGCAACCCGCCCTTTGGCCATGCCGGCGAGGCCGC
Organism: Fibrobacter sp.; assembly: GCA_021443065.1. GTDB lineage: Bacteria > Fibrobacterota > Fibrobacteria > Fibrobacterales > Fibrobacteraceae > Fibrobacter. The sequence continues at coordinate 4,632 of JABUUR010000163.1, read as the reverse complement.
CATTCGCGAATGGTTCCGCAAGAATCGTGATTCTGCCCCCCTGAAGGGCCTTTCCGACACGGAAATGGCGGACTTCGAAAATTTTGACGGCAACGCCCAAGGGCATCGCATTTTGAGTAAACTGGAGTATCATTTTCTTGATGGAGGCATGCGCTTGACGTACGCGACCATAGGGTCCATGATTAAGTACCCGCAGTTGGCGAAGTTTGGCGCCCCCACCAGTCTTTTTTCGACGGAGGCTGACCTTTACAGAATGACCGCATTCACCTTGGGCATTCCGGAGCAAGAGACGGGAAAGTGGATTCGCCACCCTCTGGTGTACCTGATGGAGGCTGCCGACGATATATGCTACAGTATATTGGATGTTGAAGACGCCATTGAACTTGGTATTCTTTCTTTCGGTGATGTCCGTGGCATGTTCAGCTATCTTTGCGGCCCCGATGTGGACATCGACAAGGAATACCAAGAAAATGGCCAGAATTTCAGGGATTTCCTTAGCAGTATTCGTGGCCTTGCCATCCAGAATCTTATCGACGATGTAGCCCTGACTTTTGTAAATCATTATGACGAAATCATGTCTGGTGCGCCCATCAAGCATTTGGTGGACTTGTCCCGCTCCGAGGTGATGGAGGGCATCCGCATTGCAAAGCGACTGGGGGTAGAACGCATCTATCCGGACCGTCGCAAGACGGAACTTGAGGTGGGCAGCTACACTACCTTGAGTACGGTGCTGGACGCCTTTATAAACGGCGTGTACGATTACAGGTTGAACGGCAAGAATTCATACCGTGCGGATCGTATTGTCCGCTTGATTGGTCAGGCGAAGATTGGCCAAAGCGTGACAGCAGCCGAAGCTTATCACCAGGTGCTTGATTTTGTCAGCGGCATGACCGATAATTACGCCACGTATCTTGCCCGTCAAATCGGTGGCCTTGCCATGGGAAATTAGAGGGCTTTGTCAAAAAATGATTTGGCTGTTCGATTACGACTTGACCTTGTACGGTGCCGATGAGCATTGTGTGTTGGACTCCTTGGATCGGCGTATTTCGCTATCCGTCCAAAATGCTACCGGGGTAGATTCGGAAACAGCCCACAAGATCCGCAAGGATTACCTGGCCCGATTCGGAACGACCTTGGCAGGTCTCCAGGCATTGCATGGCGTACAGCCCGATGATTTCTTTGACTTTATCCATCAACCGCAATACCTGACTTATCCAAAGCATTCGCCTCAAAAGCGAGAATTGCTTATGGGCCTTGGGGGGCATCGCTACGTTTTTACCAACGGTCGCCGCGACTGGAGCGAAGCGGGAATGAACCACATGGGAATCCGGGACTGCATCGAGGACGTGTTCGACTTGAAGCAGATGGACTGGGTAGGAAAACCCCACGAAATCGCCTACGAAAAGTTGGAACTGTGGTTGGCAGAAAAATTGCCGAATCAATTTACTCCAGAGGGCTTGCCTACGGACCCGTCCCGAATTGTTTTGCTGGAAGATTCCGTGCGGAATCTGGAACCTGCCTACCGGCGAGGCTGGAAAACGGTGCTGGTAAACCCCCTCGCAGACGTTCCCGATTGGGTGGATTTCCATATTCCGGACTTGATGTGCCTCGAATCTGTTTTACCTGAACTTTCGGTTTTATAACCCTACTTTGATGACGACTTTATGCTAGATCTTTTTTCTATGGGCTTTATGCAAAACGCTTTGGTTGCCGCGGTACTGGTTGCTGTGGCCTGCGGCGTGATGGGCACCTTTGTGGTGGTGAACCGTTTGACTTCGCTGTCCGGGGGTGTTGCCCACGCCTCCTTCGGGGGGGTAGGCCTGGCTGCGTTTTTGGGCTTTTCCCCTATGCTTGGGTCCCTTGGATTTGCTGTGGCCTGCGCCATGCTGATGGGGGTGCTGACCTGGCGGGATCGAAAGAATTCCGACACGTTCATCGGGATCATTTGGGCGGGGGGCATGGCCCTAGGCGTTATCCTTACGGACTTGACTCCCGGCTACAGCGGTGAAATGATGAGTTTTCTGTTTGGCAGTTTGTTGACTGTACCTACGGAACTTTTATGGTGGATGGGGGCTCTCCTGGTCTTGATCCTTGGTTCGGTATTTTTGAACTATCGCAAGTTCTTGTCCATTTCTTTTGACCCGGAATTTGCCCGTGTGCAAGGAATGCCCGTGTTGACGTATTACATGTTCCTTATCGCCCTTATCGCATTGACCGTGGTGATTGCGGTACAGGCGGTGGGCATGATTCTTGTAATAGCCTTGTTGACTATTCCGGGCTACATTGCAGAAAATTACGCTAGGAACTTGATCCAGATGATTTTTATTTCCGTGGGAGTTTCGCTGGTTCTTGTATTGGCTGGACTTTTGGTTGCGTGCCAGTTGAACCTTGTGGTGGGCCCCACTATCATTGCCTGCGGCGTGTTGCTGTACTTGGTGAACTTTGCTGTAAAAAAGATTTGGAAGATGTAATAAAGGGTGCGATAAAAGGTGTAATATGAAAAAAAAGAACTTGTTCCTTTTGACTGTGGTTGTCCAATGTGCGCTGATGCTTTCTACGGCACTTGCCATGCCCGCGACTGCCCAGCGCAATAGTTTTAACAACATGACTGTGACGACGGAGTATTCTGAGCTGATGCAAGAAAAGAATGCCCGTAACGACTCCCTTTTGCCTGCATTGGATGGCGACAAGGCCTTTGAAGAAGTCCTGCGCATGAACCCGAATTTTTGGAGCTTGGGCGGTGTCATGAAAAAGGATGAATCCCTGGTGACGAAACTGAATGCAAAGATTGTCTTTGTGGACGGTATCCGCGAAGAGCCTTTTTGTGACCTGGACAAGAAGGGTAGTTCTGCTGGCGAGTGGAACGTTCGTATTGGCGTAGACTTTGTGTCGGCCGCATCCAATACGGTGCATATCCACGTGCAACAGTGCCTGGATTACATTCGCGACCAGATGGGCTTTGCTGTGAAAAAAGGGGACAAGGTGGTGTTTATTCCTCCAAAGAAAGTGCTTGATAAAATTGCGGAAAGCGAAATTCCGGACGCCATCGATGTCGACTTGCAGCAGACCCTGTTGAAGGCCCACGAAGATGTGAACTTGACGGGGAAGTGCCCCAAGAACATTGAAGCCTACATCGTCTTGATGGATGTCTACAACCAGGTGAAGAATCTGAAAATGGACTACGTGGTTATCAATGACCAGCTGAACAAGCAGCGCAATGGCGGCGGCCGGGTGCAGTCCTGCGCCTTTAGCCGGGAATGGAATAAAAAATACCAGGAAAGTGCCAGCTTTGAATGCGACATCGATCACGATGAATGCCTGTACCGTCAAGAAAACGACGGGGATTCCCGCTGGTCCATTAACTACGAAAAAGACCGGTTTGAATATGTTAACAAGAAGTTCCTGTTCTTTAATCTCAACCCCAAGAGCATCCATAAGGGCGGAACCATGCTGGACCTTCGTTTAATCCGTCTTTCTACCACCTTGTACTTGGAAGCCTATTTGAACATGGAAGGGGATCCTGTGACGTTGGGCTTGGTTATTGTGCCTGGGGAAAAGACTATCGACGACTACAATGACGGTGAAGACGAGGATGAAGGCACGATGCTTGAATAGGGCATTGACTGTAAAAGCCTTTTAATTTATATTAGTAGGGAATCTAGTTAAGGAGAACTTTATGAATCGTTTTATCAAGGCGTCTCTGTTGGCTGCAATGGTTGCGGCCCCTGTCATGGCGGATGAAGTTTTCGGCGGCATTGGCGTGACCATTTATCAGTTGCGCAATGGCGTCAAGGTGGCCGAAGTCATTCCCGGCACCCCTGCCGCGGAATCCAAGTTGCAGGCAGGCGACTTGATCATCGCTGTAGATGGCCAGAGCTTGGCTCGTCAGGATATTGAATCCTCCAAGGAAATGCTCCGCGGTCAGGTGAACAAGCCTTTGGAAATTACCTTTGTGAGCGGAGCCGATACATTGACAAGCGTTATCCGCCGTGCTCAACTTACGGTCAAGGATCTGGAAGGTGAAAAGGTCGAAGCCTGGTACGGCGACAAGTCTGAATTTGATGCCGTTGAACTGGAAACTTATGCCAGCGCCACCGTTGGCGAAAAACAACTGGTGGCAGTGCTCCAGCGTGGTACTCTCCTGAAGAAGGATGGCTCCGTGAATGCAAGGGACCTTAACGGTGTCTATGTGGAACGTGCCGAGGAATTTGCCCCCAAGGCGACTGTCCAGGGTGTTGCCAAGGCAGGCTCTGCAACTCTCAAGGGGATTTCTCGCAAGGCTGTCGGTTTTGACCTCAAGTCTGCAGGCTCCGCCATCGTAACAATTATGAATGCAGATGGCGAACAGGTCGCGGTTTTGCGTATGGACGATGGTCAGCCTGGATTCAATACCTTGAACTGGAACGGCGAGAATGTTCCTGCCGGGCGCTACATGGTGACCATCGAACATAACGGAAGCATTAGCGGCAAGAACGCTTTGCTGAAGTAATTTTCGTGTCAAAGGCTTTTATGGTAAATTACAAAGTCCGTCCTTGCCTAGAGGACGGATTTTTTTATATTTGGCAAACCTGGAGTACGCCTTCGTAGCTCAGTTGGATAGAGCAATTGCCTTCTAAGCAATGGGTCGTGGGT
>JABUUR010000150.1 GCA_021443065.1 Fibrobacter sp. | reverse complement strand
TCATGGAGCAGGATGCTGCCTGATAATCGGGATTGGGGGCTCTGTTTAACAGTCACTATATAGTCATCCCGGCCATCCTTGCGTTGTCATCCCGGCCTAAGCCTGCCCCGGACTTGATCCGGGGAGCCGGGATCTTTTGCATTATCCAAAAACGTACGCAGCCTCGCTGCCGACTTCGCCGCTCTTACCCCTTCTTTCTTGTAAGGCGGAAAATGCCCTGCTTGTTGTATTCCGGAGAATCCTTGGGGAACGGGCTCTTGGCCTCTTGACGGAGTACAAAGATTTCTCCTTCATCCAGGTCGATTTCAGAACCGGACTTTGCGGGCACGCCATCACCAAACAAAACATCTGCCGCAAGGAGCAAAGCTTCCTGGGCATTTTCCTCGGAGGCCGGAATGCACAGATCAGGCAGGGCGAAGCAAGCCATTCCCAAAGTGTAAATCATTCCTTCGTTTTCCACGAAGTTGATCCACGGGTCCATGGGATATTCTCCGTCACCTACCTCGTCACGAAAGCCCTGGTTGCTCCAGGCGGCACCGGACTGCTGCATATAGACACCCTTGGCTCCTGCACCAAACAACTTGAGCACGGCAAGATTAATCTCCCCCACCTCCTCAATACGTTTCACTTCGCCCACAAGAAAAAGCAGCGACTTGTGACCATCGATGGCAGAAACCTCTTCAGCCGAAATATCCTGGTGTTCCTTGAAAATATCGGCCAAACCATCCAGACGTTCCTTGCGGACCACGTTGAAAGAAACGCTGCAACCCGGAATAATGGCAGTCTTTGCATCGGATGCAATAGAAACATTTTCGTTGACAGCAATAGATTCGTCAACAGAGCAATCCATGGGTAATGCTAAAACAAACTGAGGCATAATCCTTCCCTTTCCATTAGAATTCTACATCAAAGATTTAACCGCTTCCGCCAAAGGAGATTCCTCGGGGGGCTTCGGAATTTTTACATCCAACCGACGGTTTACAAGACTCAACAAGTTTTCGTCATTAAGGCTACGTTCGTCAATGCAATTGGCAAAGCCGGTACGGCTCAATTCGTCGCCAAGAACAATTTGTTCATATTGCCCCGGCGTAGGGACAAACACGCACTTAGCACCCAGGTATGCCATGTCCATCACGGTACTGTACCCGCCTCGGGAAACAACCCACTCCGCCCCCTGAACCACTTTGGCAAAGTCTGCATCCGGCAAATGGGTAAAGAACTGTACGTTTCCCTCGGTCCACGTCTTGATACCCGCCGCAGGGCGCCCTTGAATAATGCAGTGGTTCCCGGAAATTTTTAAGAAAGCCTGTTTCAACTTTTCCTCGAAACGACTGCGGGCAGGTTCTACGCCGGAGACAACAGCCACAAACTTGAAGGACGGAACAGAGCCCGATAAAACGCCGACACAGTCCGTGGAGTCGTCAACCTTCGCTTCATCAATTTCCGAAAACCTGGACAACGCCCCCACATACTTCAGGGGACGCGGGCAATGGGCCACATGGGACATGTTCCCAGCAAGCCCCGGAGGAGTTTCGTAGTCCGGCACCCATACCTCGTCGAAACGTTTCATGACTGAGGCATGCCACAATTGCCCCAAAGGTTCCACGGCACTCAACGCCTTTGGGAACGCAATGCGACGCTGGTGTGTCATGTAAATGGACTTCGCATTCCGGGAATAAAAGCCGAAGCGGTTGTCCGACAGAATCAAGTCGTAATGATGACGGGCCACCAGTTCTTCGACAAAGCGATGCTCAAACCGCATTACCGAATTCAGGTGGACACTGTTTTTTAAAAGCCACAGGCCCATGTTGTACCCGTGCCTAGGATACACCACGTTGTAAGAGGGGGCCAAACGTTGGCGCAGATCCGGGAACGCCTCCCGTAGCAACCGGGCGTTGGCCTTGACCACGGCAAGTTCCACCTGGGCACCCTGCCTCAGGAATTCCCTCACGACAGGGATACAGCGGGTGGCATGTCCCAAGCCCCAATCCAATGGAGCCACGAGGACCTTCACTAACGGCCCTCCAGCCAGGCATTGGCCCAGTCGCCATGGTCGCAGTCCCTATCCTTGCCGCCGAAATCTTGTTCAAGGACCAGTTCCCGCACGCCGCCGACATCCACTTCGATAACAGCCTTTTCCGTAGAGTAAAGTTTGTTGCTTCTGTAAAGGGCCTTGCCGTCACCGTTCACAATAAAGTAGGCACCGTCACCGCAGGCGCTTTCGTCGTCCAATCCAATGACTGCATGGAACTTGTCGTAAGTCCGAGGCAACTTGAACACAATTCTGGAACTGGCGTGGGAACCGATACCGTAGCGGAAATGTTCCTTATCCAAGGTGATAGTCCCTCGTTCCACCGTCAAGTTCATCTGGGGTTCGCCCCAGTCCTGGGTAAAGCTGTCCATTTTGTAGTTGGACAACAGCAAGACATTGGGGGCCTCGATAAATTCGTCTCGAATTATCTTCATGGTATCGTTGTCCGGCATGGCACATTCAAACTCGGCACGGTTCATGCCCGGCTTGATCTTTGCAGAATCCACCGAGATAGAATCCGTTTCCACGGACATCAAAAGTTCTTCCTGCAAATCGCCGTTGATCAAGAACTTGCAGGGAATCGTTTCCGGGAAACGCTTGTTCAGCACATACTGGTTGTCCTTCATGTTGGAAACAATAAAACTCTGCTCGTAATTGGACACGCCCTTCTTGGAGACAATCCTGTAGATAGCCAAAGGATAACCGAACTTCTTGGTTTCTATCAACACACGTTCGTTCTTGTACTTGCCCAGGATTTCATCGATCTGGTCGGTGGTCTTGAACCCCACCACACGGCTCTTGCGGTTCAATTCACCGTAGCCGTCCTGCCCGCGAACCAAATAGATGTTGCCGTTGGAATACTGCTGCCATTTGGCAAAGGTCTCGGTACTCCAGCCCATGAAAGTCCGTTCGCTGAAGGCGCTATGACCGGAAGCCAGCATCTGCCAAGGTCTTGCGTAAATGAACACCGCATTTGAGGGGTAGGATTCAAGAGCCTTGTCCAGGTAATCTTCCTCGGCCAAAAGTTTGTTCTTGTAGTAAAGCATGTTGTTGCGATAACTGTTGCCATGGTAAACCATGAGGCCCACGGACAATACGCAAGCCACGACCATGACGATATTGCCGGCCGCCTCCACCCGCATCCTGGAAACAAACTTCAGGGCATCGAACAACCCCAGAGCCATGATTAGGGCGAACAGGGGCAGGGCCACCAGCACATAGCGCTGGTTGATATCGATGGTAAAGGTCCCCGACACATTCAAAAGAATCACGAAAATCTGTACACAGAAGGCAAGCCCCAGGACAAGGCCGCGCAAGTACCTGCGCCACACAACGGCACGTACCAAAAGCCAAACCGTGGCCACCAGCAGGAGCACAGTAAAGGTGGTATAGAACGGGTTTTCCATAATTCCACCGAAAGCCGTATTCTGCTCCAGGTTCATCATGGCTTCGACGTTGGTCTTAAGATTGAACCACAGGTTTTCCAGGGAATGGGCCGCATGTTCTCCACCTTGGAAATCGTAACCCCGGTAAGCCGCCATGGTATTCACAGACGGCCAGCTTACAAAAATCACAGAGGCGACAAACAAGGGCAGGCGGTAAACCTTTTCCAAGAAATACCTGTAATAGAACAAGGCGAAGGGGATAAAGGCAAAGACCGTCTCTTGGCGAGTCTGTGCAAAGAAACCCAGCAGCGGCACCGTAAGCAAAAAGTGTTTCCAATTCACCTTGGACGGAGGCACAAAGGCGTACCAGGCCATCAAAAGGGTAAGCAAGAAAATATACAGAACTTCGGTAGAGGCCGACCTTGCCTGCAAAAGGTAAATGGGCATGCCTCCCAGGAAAGCCACGGCGGCAAGCGCCGCCCCTTCGTTTTTAAACCACTTGGCCAACGCCAGGAAAAAGAAAAGCAGGCTAAGCAGGTAGAAAGGATAGTTCACCAGCAGTGCGGAATCCCGGTTGGGTGCCATAAAATTGAACACCAGGGAATAGACAAAGCCCAGGGCCTTTCCCTTGAAATTGTTCACCTCCGTATGGCAGTTCAAGATTCCATCTTTCCAGACGCCTTCGTTGCAAATGCCGCCGCTATGCTGGAAATACATCTGCAGACCCATGGACTCCCAACTGGTTTCATCGCTCAACACGCGGTGGGTGTTGCTGATGTTGGAGAACATGAATACAGAGAAAACCAAGGCAAGCCCCGCAAGAATGCAAAAACTCTTGCCGCTGGGCAAAAACTTCTTGATGTTCTCCGAAATAAACGGGAGGTTCACAAAGAAACCGGCAATCAGCAGGAGAAACGTGAGCATTATGGAGTAGTAACCCCATTCGATATCCCAACGTCTGGCAAATTCCACAGAAGAATTGTTAAAAATCAAAAAGGCAAGGAGCAAGACCACCAGGGTAATGCAGGCAAGGCACAGGTGCTTGCCGCCAAGATTCAAAGATGCTAACCATTTTTTCATAGGTGCAAATTTAGCAATAACGACGACAAACAAAGAAGGAAACCCGCTGAAGGTTTCCTTTTTAGAATTGTTTTAGATTTTTCAACAACGTTGATCGCTAGATATTAGCGACGACGGCGTTCGTCTTCCCTAGCCTTGACTCGAGCCGGCTTGTGGGACGGAGGTGGCGGAGGAGGCGGGTAAGAAAGACGGATCTGCAGGCGGTCGCCTTCGAACACGTCACGATCCATGTGACCGTGGTCCCGAAGGTCGAAGGTCATACGGTTGTTCACGGTAAGTTCTGCACGTGCATAGGGATGGTCGCAGCGGAAATGATAGTTGCGGGAACGACCGTCCACATCAAGCTGGCAGCAGTTGTCGCGGTCGCAAAGGCGGGTGTGAATTTCGCGCCTGGGAGGGTAAGTCAACTTGATGGAAAGACGTTCACCCGGGCGGATTTCGTTGCGGAGGCGGCCACGGTGATTAAGGTAAACAATTTCGGGACGGCGATCGCCCACGCGAAGTTCTGCATCCTTGAATTCGTGATCGCAACGGAGGGTATAGTCCAGAGTGCGGCCATCCACATCGAGATTACAGCAGTTTCCGCCATCGCAAATTCTTTCGTGGAGTTCGCCACGGGGAGGAGGAGGGGCCGGACGATTATGGTGAACGCCGGCAAAGGCTGCGGTGCTAACCAAAGAACCCGCAATAAGCAAGAAAGCAATTTTGTTAATCTTCATTTGTTTTCCTTTTGAATAAACCACCAATAAGATAACATTTTGTATTCCAAAAATTGGAATTGTTTTGAAAAAAACGTTGTATTTTTTTTGTTTACAAACCCGTTTTTTTCGCAATTTTTGATGCACACCCCAAAAAAACGTTGCAAAGAAAATGAATTTTTAGAGGAGGCACTCAAATCTTTCCCTAAAGAACAAACTTTTCGATGACCTCGGCAATACCGCCGTGATTGTTGTCCCTTTGCGTCACGTAGTCGGCGCAGGACTTGGCTGCTTCGGAGGCATTCGCCATGGCCACCCCCAGTCCTGCGGCAGAAATCATGGGGCAATCGTTTTCTTCGTCACCGCATGCGATTGTATCGCAGAGGGGTACGCCGTAGTATTCCGCCATAAAGCGAACCCCGTCGCCTTTATTTGATTTCAAGTTGGAGAATTCCAGCATTTCCGGTTTGCTGAACACGTCGAAGAGTTTGCCTTGGGTTGTCTTGCGCATCTCTTCACGAAATTCCAGCAGGCTGGAATGGTCCAGGGGCGTAATGACATTCACCTTGATTGGACTTTCTCTTGAATTACTTTGTTCAAAACATTTTCGTACATCGTCAACCACCAGGTAGTCCATGTTCATAAGGCGGCAATAAGTCTTGAGTTGTTCCGTCTCGTACTCCGAAATCACAAGGTCGCCTAAGTAAGTATGGGCGTGAAATCCCCGGCGGTGCGCCTCGTCCATGATGAATTTTGCATCGCTTACCGAGATCGTCCTGGTAAGGATTCGCTCCTCCGTTCCGCAATCGTAAATGAGGCCACCATTAAAACTGACCAGGAAAAATCCAGACTTCAAGAATCCGTACTTTTGAGCCAACTGCCTTGCGCTGGCCAAAGGGCGGCCCGTAGTCATCAGGAACTTGTGGCCGGCATTAAGCATTCTTTCGATGGCAGCCATGTCCACGTCAAGAATGCGCTTGTCGTCCGTAAGCAGGGTACCGTCAAGATCCGAAAACAGTATTTTCATAAGGAAGGCAATCTCGCCTGTTAAAGTTTGTCCAAAAAACTTTCGGCATCTAGATTTTCCAGTTCCTGCTGCAGGGAACTGAGGAATTCCTCGGAGATAGCCCCGCGCAAATTTTTCTCCGCTTTTTCACAAGAGGATCCCTGGGCAGATGGATTTTCAACGCAATTTTCGGATTCTTCCATAAATTTTCGTATAGAGTCGGCAATTTTTTCCATACCATTGTTGCGAGCAAGTGCCGCATCGAGAACCCTTGTCAAGCGCTTTCGCAACTTTGCAAATTCCTCTTGCCCTAGTTCAGAAACCACACCATGAAAATACATCAACGGGGTCTTGCAATGGGCGCAGCAAAACACCATCATATTGGATGGTTCGCCTTCAAACTGAACATCAAAAGACGAACCGCAATGGGGACAATCAATACGCATATCACTCATACCGCCCTAATGTAGAAAAAAAGGGGGGGGCACCAGTAAAACCCTGTGGGAAATAGACGACAAATGCAAAAGCCGAAGCCTATGGCGAGTTTAAAGAAGTTATTAGTAGGTAGTAGATAGTAGGTAGTCAGGAAAATTTTTCTATCTACTAAATACGAACTACCATCTACTAATACGAGGCTCAGCATTTGGGCTGCGGAGCGGCAAAGAACGCTGCGCTATGGGCGATAGACGAAAGAGTAGATTAGTGCTGGTGGTCGGGGGCTTCGCCCCCTAGAGCCATGAGATTGGTAGTAAAGCAGCCCTTAGGTATAGGGTTCGGCGCAAACGCCTAGTTTTCGGCTGCAAAATTCCATCCGCGCAATGTCATCCCG
>JABUUR010000531.1 GCA_021443065.1 Fibrobacter sp. | reverse complement strand
CAAGAATTGCCGATTTTTCCCAGCCAGGGCCATTTTTGGCTCCTCGCTCAAATTGTGGATAAGTTGAACGGCGTCGAATTTCCTAAATTTGGCTCGTATGGAATTGCAAACTGTTCTCTCTGTCTTGGATTATGTTTTCTGGGCCCCGGTTCTTTTATGGATTGGCCTGTTTTTCTGGTTTTACAGGGTTTCTTACCCCACCTACCTAAAAAAAATGCTCCGCAAGGGGCAAAAATGGGCGTATATCCCTGCCGCAAAAACTTTCTGGAAACCCTGCGACATTGTTTTCACCCTTGCTGTTTCCCTGTTCTCGGTGGCCCCTTCGGTTTGGGCGTTTGGCAAGTGGTCGGAAATCCCCGCGGTCTATGCCTTGGCCGAAGTTCCCCTGTTCTTGATTCTGGGAGTGGCTCTTTGCAACGTGGCCAAGAAGAAAACGGCAAACTTGTACAGGTCGGCGTATTTTTTGGAGTACCGCAGGGTTCGCTACGAATCCGAAAGCAAGGGTGTTTTTAGGAGCGAGGCCGATGTTCACAACCAGACTGTTTGGCGCTTTACAAGGAACTTGAAGAAGGCTGAATCTCGTGGCCGCCTGTGGAAATATGTGAACGCCATGGCAAGGACAAAGAAGATTCCTCGCGATGTTATTGCGGAGACCATGTATGTCTAACATCCTGGACCAGGTGGGAATGGGGGAGGCTGTCCTTACGGGCAAGGAGGCCTGGGCCTATGCAGAGGAAATCCTTTTGCAAGTTTCCAGGACTTTTGCCTTGAACATCAATGTGCTGAAAGGCAAACTCCACAAGAGCATTCTGCTTGCCTACTTGTATTTGCGCATTGCCGATACGGTGGAAGACGACCCGGAAATGTGCGCTTTTGAAAAGGAAGTGCTGCTGGAAAAGTTCGCACGTATTTTTCGCAGTTCTGAACTGCGCGACGAGGATGTGGAAGCCTTTGAGCGCGCCCTGCCCGAAAACTGGCGAAAGTCTCAGCACCCCTACATGGATTTGTGCCTGCATACCCACGTGGTGGTTCCGCTGCTGAAGGAACTGCCCGAGGTGTACGCGGCCCCCGTGCGTGACGTGACCGTTGAAATGTGCGGTGGCATGGCGAAGTTTGCGCTGCGTCAGGAGGCTGCCTTGAACGGTGGCGCGGGTTCCGGATGGTTTACGCTGGAATCGGTCTCGGACCTGGATGAATACTGCTACTATGTGGCGGGAATCGTGGGCAAACTCTTGACGCAACTGTTTGCCGCGGACACCTGCCTGATTGGCGAAAAGCGCAAGGCCGAAATGCAAAAACTGGACGTGAGTTTTGGACTTGCTCTGCAGGTGGCAAACATCGTGAAGGATTGCGTGGAGGATGCCGGCCGACGCGTGTGCTTTATTCCCGAAGAAATTTGCCGCAGGCATGGCTTTGAACATTCGTACGAGATGTTTGATGCGCCCTGTAGTGTGGCCAGCGCGGACCGCGAATGTGCCTGTGTGACGGACCGCGAGGATTTTGACAAGCGCCGAGCCGCGGTGATGGCTGAACTTGTGGAAAAGGCCTGGGGGCATTTGACCGATGCGGTGGAATACATCAAACTTGTGCCGAACGTCAAGATGCGCACCCGCCTGTTCTGCCTGTGGCCTATGTTCATGGCCGCGGAGAACATGAAGTTAATCGGCGACGGATCTTCCATATTTGCAAGCGACAAGAAGGTGAAAATTACCCGCGATACGGTGAAGGGTATTGTAAAATCCACCATGAAGCATTTTTACAGTGACCGCTGGATTGAGGATCGGTTTAGGGGGCTGCGAAAGTAGCTTCTGTCGAATTTGAAAATTGGAGATTTATGAAGTTTTATAACAAGTTGCCATTCCATGTTATTGTGGTTGTTTTCAGTGTTGTTTTTGACCAGCTGACCAAACTGTGGGCGTTGGCCCGCTTTACCAACGAAACAGGCGCCTTGAATCACGAAGTGGTCAATGTGGTTGGCGACTTGGTGCGTTTTCAACTGGTGTTCAACAAGGGGGCGGCGTTCAGCAGTCGTCCCCAGGACTTGATGCCGTTTCTGCCCTCGTGGCTGTTCTTTTTGCTGATTTCCATTGTGGCGGCTGTGGTACTGTTCTGGTTTTACAGGAGCATCGACAAGCGGGACTACTTGAGCCGCCTCGGTGTGGTGATGATTATCGGCGGCGCCCTTGGCAATTTCATCGATCGCATGCGCCTGCAGATGGTGGTGGATTTTATCGACTGCGATTTTCCGGACTTTATCATGACGCGGTTCCCGACGTTTAACGTGGCGGATTCCTTTGTGACGGTGGGGGTGGCCCTTGTGCTGCTTTCGCCGGTTGTCTTGCGCAAGTTGCACAAGGAAATCAAGGCGGAAGGGAAGTAATTCTGTGGCGCCTCGGGGTGCTGGGGTGAATTGAGAGTGACTCGGGGGTGTTGGGTTGTAGGTCAAGGACTAAACTGCTGCAAAATCGCGTTTAGTCCTTTGTTTTTTGTGCACTGCAAGGACTAAATGTCGGGCTTGGTTGATATAGTCCTTTATCTCGAGAAAAATTTTAGAACAAAGTAATGGCTTGGGATGAAAAATGTGGGGAAAGCTCCGGAATCAAGGACTAAACCACCTAATCCCCCTCGAATTAGTCCTTTATGGTGTCTATTTTATGTTTTGAATAAACTAACAACCACCTCGATGGGGGTGAAAACAAAGGACTAAATCCCCTCCAAAACACCATTTTAGTCCTTTTTTGACGATAAAAAAATTTTTTTACAAAAAAAGGGGGCCTCGTTGGGAAATTTCCTGCGTGTATAAGTACGGGACTTAAGACAGACATTACCCGTAAGGAGATACCATGAAGCGAAATATCAAGCCCGAAAAGCAAGAATCTTGCCTGCCGCAGGATTTGATTTCAAAGGACCGCACCCTCGCGCAGGTGCGTTCCCGTATAGAGGATCTTGCACACCTGATTCAGGAGAAAACTTTAGCCCTAAGGCATGCTCCCGAAGGGCGACTCCGGATTTCCATGCAGGGGCGAAACCGCAGGCCTCATTACTATCACGTCAAGGACGAAAACATCAACGGGGAGTACATTCCGAAGGAAAACATGGTGCTGATAAAAGCCCTTGCGCAAAAGGGTTACGACCAAAAGATTCTTAAGGTTGCAAAACGGCAAATTTCCCTGCTGGAGCAATTTATTCGCGGGTATGGGGCAAATGCTATTGAAGACGTGTACAGTGGACCGTTTCGGGAGGGACTAGTGGCGCCTGTGGTGTGGAATGATAATTTGTATGCAAAACGCTGGATTGAGGTTCCTTTTGAGGGGCTGCCCTTCGATGAAAATCTTCCACCGTTGATTACGTCGGACGGTCGCCGAGTGCGGTCGAAGTCTGAGTTGATTATTGCAGAGACGTTAATCGGCATGAACATCCCCTTCAAGTACGAAAGCCCGAAAATGTTGGGCAAGGTACGTGTCCATCCGGATTTTACCTGCTTGAATGTGAATACGAGAACGGAAATTATTTGGGAGCATTTTGGCATGATGGACTTATCCGAGTACGCGTGCAACATGGTGGGCAAAATGAACTTGTACCAAAAGCATGGCTACAGATGTGGCGTGAATTTTATTTTCACCATGGAAACGGTTAAAAGTCCGATAAAGCCTGAAATGGTGAAACGTTGGGCAGAAGATTGCTTGCTGTAGGCCTTGGTTTTCTATCTTTTTCACGTATGAATTATTTGGTAGATGAAAAGAAAAACGGTGAACGCATCGACAAGTTCCTTGTGGACGTTCTGCAGAATGTTTCCCGTACCGACGTGCAGAAGATGATTGCCGCGGGCGAGGTGAAGGTGGGGGGCGCGGCCACTCCCAAGAATTTTCGAGTAGAAACGGGAATGGTGGTTGTCTGCGGCAATATTCCTGAAAAAGAAGCCTGCACCTTGGAACCAGAGGACATTCCTCTGGATATTGTCTACGAAGATGACGACATCGTGGTCATCAACAAACCCCGCAATTTGGTGGTGCATCCGGGTAACGGTGTCAAGGACGGCACCTTGGCCAACGGTCTGTTGTTCCATTTCAGGGAGAATCTTTCTACCGTCAACGGGGCGCTTCGCCCGGGTATTGTCCACCGTCTGGATAAGGATACCCCGGGGCTTATGGTGGTGGCGAAAAACGACAATGCTCACCGTCACTTGGCGCACCAGCTGGAAACCCGCACTCTGCATCGAACCTACAACGCCCTGGTGTGGGGCCACGTTCGCGACCTTGAAGGTACCATCGATGCACCCATTGGGCGTAGTCCCAAGAATCGCTTGAAAATGGCCGTGGTTAGTGGCGGAAAGGAAAGCCGCACCCATTACACTGCCAAGAAATTCTTCAACTTTGCCACCCTGCTGGAATTGCAGTTGGAATCTGGTCGTACCCACCAGATTCGTGTACACACCCGCTACATGGGCCACCCTGTGGTGGGCGACCCCTTGTACGACGGCCGCGAGGGCTGCGTCAATCGCGTGTCACCTCTGATGCGAGAATATGCCGAGAAGGTGTTGGAAATCGCTCCGGCCCAGCTTTTGCAGGCGGTAAAGATTGAACTGATTCACCCGACCACGGGCAAAAAAATGAAGTTCAAGGTCCCGCTGGAAAAGCCCTTCGATAAGGTCTTGAAACTGCTGAAGAAGGAATGTCCCGAGGATGCCCCACGCTTTGATGATGATGAGGATTCTTTCCGTGAAATGGATCCTGAAATGCGCTTCTATGACGATGGCGACGGTGTTGACGATGAATACGAAGGTGACGAAATCCTGGCTATCACACCTGAAGAGGCTGCACCCTACAAGGAACGCAAAACCCGTGCCCAGCGCCTTGCTGAACGTAAGGAGCGTGCCGCCGAGCGCAAGGCCAAGGCCGCTGAACGCAAGCTCATCAAGCAGATGAAGGCTGCCCGTCGAAAGGGCGTTGCCGCCGAGGATTTCGTGGAACCCGGGTACGAACCCACCATCGACCCGGATCTTTTGTAGAACGTTTTTATACTTTTTCGATATGTCCAGTTCTTACTTTTTTATCGGTGTTGCCGGTGTCGGCATGAGTGCCATTGCTCAGTATCTGGTGGGCCGCGGTGTTGAAGTCCGCGGTTCCGACCGTCAGTTCGGGGAGTATCTTGCGGGCCGCTGCGAAAAGCCCCGGGTCATGGGGCAGTTGGAAGAATGCGGTATCCAGTGCTTTGCCCAGGATGGTTCCGGCGTTGTGGCTGGCCTTGATGCTGTTGTGGTCAGTACTGCCATCGAAGAATCCAACCCCGACTTGAAACGTGCCCGGGAACTGGGTGTCCCCGTGATGCACCGCAGCGAAATGCTGGCGAAGATTTCAAAGGAGGCAAAGACCATCGCCGTCAGCGGAACCAGCGGAAAAAGTACCGTCACCGCCATGATTTACCATGTCTTGCAGTACGCGGGCCTAGAACCTTCCGTAATGACGGGGGCGGGCCTTGTGAATTTGCAGCGGGAAGGAAAAATTGGCAACGCCGTCAGCGGAAGGGGTGAGTGGCTTGTGGTTGAGGCCGACGAAAGCGACGGCACCCTGGTGCGTTACGAACCTGAGGTGGGTCTTATCTTGAACGTGGACAAGGACCACAAGGAAATGGTCGAACTGCAGGAAATTTTCGGCAAGTTCCGTGACAACATCTTGAACAACGGAAAAACGCTGATTGTAAACGACGCCCATCCGCTGGCAAAGCCTTTCAGCCAGGACCGCCTGAACGATTTCGGTACCGAAAGTTACGTGGGGTTCCAGGGTATTGATTTTCGCACGGAAGGCCCGTCCATCGTTTTCCGCTGCCGCCACAACAACGAACTTGTCCGCTTCAACGTGCCGCTGCCCGGCAGGCACAACATGGAGAACGCCTTGGCGGCCACCGCTGCGGCTTTGCAGGCTGGAGTCTCCTTGAGGACCTGCGCCGATGCCCTCGCCACTTTCCCGGGGGTGTTCCGACGCCACCAGATTCTTGGTACCTTCGGCGGCGTTACCCTGGTGGATGACTTTGCCCACAATCCCGCAAAGATTTCTGCCAGCATCAAGAGCGCCCGGGGCTTTACCTCCGGACGGGTGCTGGCGTGGTTCCAGCCCCACGGATTCGGTCCCACCCGTTTTTTGCGAAACGATCTGGTGGAGTTTATTCATAAGGCCTTGCGGAACCCTGGCGCAGGGGCTGCAGATGATTTTTCGAAAGGGGCTGCTGCGTCTGATGCCGTTGAAAATTCTGTGAATAGTCTTGCGGACCGCATGTATTTCAGTGAAATCTACTATGCCGGCGGCACCGTGACTCGCGATATTTCTGCAGGGGACTTGGCGTGCGACCTGGTTGCCAAGGGTTCTGACGCCTTGTACATCGAGAACCGCGACGAATGCGCCAAGGCCATGGTCAAGGAAGCGAAACCCGGCGACACCATCCTTTTGATGGGGGCCCGGGATCCCAGCCTGGAAAAATTTGCCCAAAGCGTGCAGAAGTTGCTGTTATACAAGTAAGATTCTTTAAGGAAAATTTTGGCTCAAATGCGAAAGTCCGTGGCAGATTTTTCATTCAATAGAGGCAAAACAGATGTTCCTATTTACTGTCACCCTGGAGGAGTGAAACGGCGATAGGGTCCATGGCGTTTTGGATCCTGGTAGTCCTTCGGACAGTTCCGCCAGCGGCTCGGTCGGGACTACCGATAACCAATCAGGTTCGGCGCAAGCGACCTTACTATTCCATTTTTCTATCTTTACCGCTATGGCAGAAAATCAGTATTTTGTGGATTCGGAGTTTCTTTCTCCGGCGGCGTTGGAACGCAAGCACCGCATTGAAAACGACCCCTCGGCTCGCTCCAACCACATGGAGTACATGAAGGGCATGGACATTATCAAGTCGGACGTTTACGACAAGGTGATGGCCCAGGTGGATAGTTACGATTATGCTAAATACACTGCCTCCGATGTGGAACGCGCCTTGGAGCATGATACTTGCTCCTTGGAAGATTTCAAGGCCTTGCTTTCGCCCGCGGCGGCTCCTTATTTGGAACGGATGGCCCAGAAGGCGAAGGTTGAAACCAGCAAGCA
>JABUUR010000295.1 GCA_021443065.1 Fibrobacter sp. | reverse complement strand
CCCCAGATATTGCTTTCAAGGATCTCGGTAGATTCGTTGCCAGCCATGTCAAACACCAGGGCGCTCAAGGCGACAAAAGACGAAAGCACCACAGGCAAAAGCATCTGTTTTGCGGATTTCACCAAGGAACCCGCCTGAGGCACGCCCTGGCCCAAATGTTTGCCCGCAACAACGGACAAAGCCATGGCGCCGGCAAAGCCAAGGGAAGAAAGAACGGCCCACACCATCCAGGAGGGCTGCATGGCCTCGGGCAAGGCCGCCATCAATCCCGTAAAAAAACACCAGCCGATTACAAAAGGGAACAAGCCGCAGGCAATGCTGAACTTGAGCGCCACCAAGGCAATAATCGCCACAAGGGACAGGCCCCCGAACATGATCAAGGGCATCTGCTCGTTGCCTCCCAAAAGGAACAGCGCACCCAGGGAAACTGCAATAGAGGCAAAGGAGGCAAGGCCTGCACGCAAACCGCCAAAAACAAAGAACAGGACCACAGACGCAACGCCCGAAACGACGAGGAACTGGGCAGACTGCCAAGCGGTCGTTGCATCTTCGAATTCAGCGACCCACATACAAAAGGCTTCCGACGACCCCAGGGCCAAAGGGATCATATCCTGCCACTTTGTAGCGACAAACGCAGCAATAGCCACCACCATGACAACCACAGAAATCAGACGGATTCGCAAAAGGAATTCCATAACGGTCTGTACTTTGCCCGGTTTTTCTCTCAAATCCATGTTTACCTCGATATCAACAATTTTTGCTTTTTCGTCCAAGTTTTTTTGCCGCTGCCATTGGATGCAGGGACATCGCTTTTTACCACATAGTGGTATAGGCCGTTGGCAAGTTTTCGCCCGTGCATGTCGCGGCCGTCCCAGTGGGTTACGCCCGATACAGCATCCTTGAGCACCTTCACCAATTTTCCATTCTGGTTGTAAATGTAGATGTTCACCTTCGACTCGCGATTTACGGCAAGGTTCTTGAAGTAGAATGTGGTGCCCTTCTTGCCCATGGGGTTGGGGGCGTTGTACACGTCTTCAAGGCCGGCCTTCATGTCGTCCGTGATTTGCACAATCAACGATCTGGTGCTTGCATTTCCAAGAACATCCTGGGCTCGCACCCTAAAAATGTAACGCCCGGCAGGGTACTGTTCCGAGGTAAAGTTCATGCGGACCACCGCACGCTTGGAAGTCTGCTCCAGATAGGGCCAGGGGTGGTAAGGGTTCAAGACTCCGTCGACTTCGAAGGTAACGCCCTCGTCGGCCTGTTCACGGAAATCCAGTGCGGTGGAATCGCTCACCACAACCTGCAGGCAGGCGGGGCTCTGGAGTTTTACCTCTTGGGCATAAGCGAATTCCGTCGCAAGGCCGCCGTTAAAGCAGGTCTGTATCTGGATCTTAGGCGGTATGGTATCTTTCAGGGAGTCCGCATAGGCCGACACTCCAGACACGACCAAGTCCGATTTCCAGAGTCGCCCGACGGCAGGGCTTTTCGTAGAATGCGCCCACGCCCTGAATTCGGCGGCGGTATCGCCAATGGAAATTTTGCGGGGCGTAACAAAATCAACTTCGAAACGACCGTTCTTGACCGGGACTTCCTCGGAATAGATCAACGTACCGTCATAAGTGACATCCAGGGAGTCCTCATCCACCTGAAGGGACATTCGCTTTTGCGTGCGACCTTCGGAAAGGACCAGATTTATAAAACCGTCTTGTAAGCCGCTCACGGAGCCCGAAAGTTTCATTTTGTCCAAAGCCTTCAGGGTGTCCAGTTTCTGGTCCAGTTTTACACGCAAACTGGCATCGGGCATTTTAATGACAGGCTCCCCGATGAGCACGTACTTTTCGTTATTGTACCGGTCGCTGCTGTAGACAGACGAAACCGCGCCCTTCGCCTTGAAAAAAGCATCGCCCAGGGTAATGCCTTCATTGGTCAAGGCTTGTACCAAAAAAGATTTAGCCAACTGATGGTTGCTATTGGCAAAGGTTTCGCGGGTGGCGCCGATGGAGGCGATGGAGCCGGCCTTAGATGCAAACAGGAATTCTTCGGACAAGGAACGGGTGGTGCCTTCGTCGAAGCGGGCCACAGTGCAGGAGAACGAACCCAGAATGGTGTAGCGGCCTTCATTGTTCAACCTGCTGATATAACGAGGCTTCAGCAAACCTTCCGAGGCCCAGTCCGTCTTGGAACCGTGACCAAAGTAGGTGGTAAACAGGGTGCCTTGATTCATGATGTTGATCAAATTGTCAGAGGCCTCTTTCTTTTGGCCCGCGGCATCTTCGGGATATTCCAGAAGATACACCTTTTTTATGGACCAGCGCTGTTGTTTTTTTGCAGATAAACTATCAATCAGGTTTGCGATATTTTCCTGGTATATGGAATGTCTCGAATTGTCGACCCTGCCGGAATTGAGGGCGTCGTCTGCGGCAAGCAACAGCGTAGAACGCCAATCCGAATAATCCATTACGCCAGGCTTTTCGTATTCCTTGGCCTTCTGTATGTAGTTTCCGAATTCCTCGGCGGTCAAGAACGGCAGGCGGCCCACAGCAACGTCTATATCGTAGGAGCCGTAGCCCACAGATTCACCCGAATCCAAGGCGGCAAAGAAATCTTCGATAACCGCATTTTCCTTTTCAAAAGGCGGAACCAGATTGGCGGTAAGTTTGCTGTTCGAACCGCGATAGTCGTAGTGCCCGGCCCCCGCAAAGAGAACGTACTTGAAATTGGGGCAAACGGAATAGACATAGGAGAGGAAATTTCTGATGGCAACGGGAGACTGACGCCCCGCCGTATAATGACGATAGATGTTTTCTACGGTCACCACGGAAGTAGGTACGGTAGAAATTGCAGACCCGTCAGAGCGGAACTCCGCCAAGGCTATGGCCTGGTCCAAAAATTCTTCCGGAGTAACAATGAGGTATTCCAGTTTGGAGTTGGGTTTTGTCAGGTCGGAAAGCACGTTTTCCCTGGGTTTTGCAATGCCCGAGACCTTTACCGCAGAGCGGAACTTGCCTTCGCGAAAGGCCAGGTAGCGAACATCGTCGGAACTGGACACGCTGTCCTTGGCAAAGCCGTCCGCAACAGACAACAAGCCCACAGGCCGAAGGTTCTTGAATTTCAATACCTGGACGCCGGACTCCACGGGTATGCGAATAATGCCGGACACAGCCCCCGGCAGAAGCCACTCCGCATATTCAACCGTAGGCTTCCACTGGTAAGCCACCGTGTATCCGTCAAACCGGTCGTACTGGCGAATATTGGGCAACATTGTCAAGGAGTATTCGTTTCCAGAAGCCTTCAAGCCGGGATTGTCCATCCTGAAATTTCCGCCGGGAATCAAAGCGGTGGAATCCCAACGGGTTTCACGCCCATTCACATCCATGGAAAAGCGAATTTCGCCCATACGTTCGGCATAACTTTTTTCAGAAAGCCTCACACTTGGAACCTGGTCTATTTTACCCTCTACGCTTTCGGCCCATACAGAACGATGGGGGAAATAAGTCACAGAAACGTACTGGCGACCACCCTTGATAAAACCGGGGAGAGTTTCAGTCCCAGAAAAACTCAAGACAGAGGGCGCAATCTTGGTGGTATCCTTGCGGCTATGCCACAGCCAAAACCATTCCTTGCCCGAAGAGGATTCCCAGTCCAGAGTTTTTCCGTAGTAGGCATCTCGAAGGATGGCGTCTTTTTCGGCCCGCACATAGCGGATCCATTCCACATCCTTTGCCAAAGCAGAAGGTGCCCTTATTTTCTCATTCAGACGAAGACCCTTGCCCGTAGACTTTTCGCCCAGCAAAAAACTCTGGTAAAAGGAGTACGGCGAATAGGAATGGAAGTAGTCCATTTTACCGTTCACAAAGGCGGAATCTTCCCTGTCACAACGTTTCCAGAAACCGTTGCCGTAACCTACAAATACAAGGGAGTCCCCTTCGCCGAATATGCCGTCGGGAGTCGAGCTCCCGGGAGAATGGTCCCTGATTTCAATGGGAATTTCGAACATCTGGCTGGGGTTTCGCTGGGCTTCGCCCGGACCCACATCGGCCAAGGTATCCTGGGAGGCGCCATACAGAACAATCTTGTCTACTTCAATACCGCCCAAATCGTCTTGACGCTGCAAGGGCAAAAGCGCAGTACGGATCGTCTTGTAGTCGATGGCATAAACGCCATCTTCGGAAAAGGTGGCAACGCTGTCGTCGCCAACGAGAATCTGTGCAAGAAAGTTGACATCGGAAATTTCGCTCACGGCAGCCTTTCGCAACCCATTGCGAAGAGCCGTCTGGGAGACTCCGAACCTGGAAGCCCCCGCGGGGTTTAAAACCCTCAACAGAGCCCTCTTGCCGGGATTAGTACCGTTTGCCGCCCCATTGAAGGTTACATGCAGCCTGAAACTTCGGCGCAGTACTGCAGAAGCCCCCTGCCCGACATACAGGGGAACACGAATGTCCGTAAGCCAAAGTCCATCCTTGAAAATCGGGTCTGATGCCCACAGGGGCTGAATATCCAAGGTATCCACGCTGCAGGCGGTTTTGTTGACCCCCTCGGTTTTAATGTCTTCTACGAAAAAAGAGGGGGCATCCTTTGTAGGCAGGGCAACACGGTAATACCTGGCGGGGCTTTCACAATCCACCGGGCTGGGTTCCAGGACCCAGTCCTCCAGGACAAATTTCGACTTGGAATCTTCGATAATTCTGGACGCAAAAGAAGGCACTGCAAGCAGCACCGTCATTACGGCAAACCAGACGTTTCTAAAAATAAATTTCACTTTCCCAAAATACAAAATTTCAATTATGGACGAGTAATGACCAGTTCCGAAAAGCCCCTTCCGTTGGTCCTAAACACAACAGTTTCGCCCTGTTTCGTTTTGGCGTTGAACAGAGTAAAAGACTGAGGCATTATCCCACCGGCAAGAATCGCCTCCAGTTCGGCCCGAGGCATCATGAACCTGCCGTTCCACTCCTTCAGGTACCAATGCCAGGGTTGCCAGTTGAAAACGGCCCGGGTGGACTGGACAAAGGCCCTGAGCATCAGGGAATACTCGTACTTGAAATAGTCCTCGAAATCGTTCACGATGGCGTTTTTCTCCACGAAGGTCATGGAAGAAAAGCCCTCGGGGAAAAGCAACGGATCCTCCCCCTTCATGGTGTAGGTGAAATGGATGGTCTTGGGGGTGAGCACCACCTTCAAATTGTCCTTGTCCCGATGGACAAACTCGGTCTCGGAAATTTGCCGGTAGTCCCTGAACACCACATCTGGCGTGAGCACCTTGTTGATTTCTAGGGCAACAGGCTTTGCATCAAGGCCCTTAAGTTCATAAAAGACGAGAACTTCGCCAGGCCCTTTCTGCAACAGCACCGCAACCAGCGGGCTTGGGCGTTCCACAATCACCCATACCATCTCGGGCTTGTTCTCGCTTTTCAGCATAGGGTCAAGGACCTCCATCAGCGACGGGTCGCCAATGCCATTCACATCCCATTCCATCCAGGTGCCCGTGCCGCCCACGGAGTCCAGCACTGCAAAAAGCCGGTCACCGCTAAAGGCCGACTTGGAATCTACGGCACCCACAATTCTTGCGGAGCCCGAGGTATAACCCTTGGACGCGGCATTCTTGTAAGGCTTTGCAGGAGCGCAAAAGCATACCGCCACAGCCAGTAAAACAATGATTATTGAGCGCATTAGAATCCGATGGGTTCGCAAAGGGATTCATCCAGGCGGCTGTAGGTCATGTGGTACTCGCTGTCAATCCAGTAAAGCGCCAGTTTTTTGCCGCTCCAGTTTTTCTTGACGGCGGTAGCCTCCATGCCCTTGGTAATCAGCGGGATCGTCTCGGCCAGGTTCAGTTTCCAGGCCGTATCGTCCCATTCAAAAAGCATAATAGGGACCTCGGGGCTGCTGGCAAGGCCCACGCTGCCGCGGTCGTTCTTGATTTTCATGGGGCCCAACTTAAGGTTTGCAAACTTCTGGAAAAGCCCGGCCTTGCCCATCAGCAACCAGAGCATTCGATCCTCCGAAACCTCGAACAGATGTTCCCGGTCGTACATACGGTACATCAAGATGGCGTAGGCCTCGTAGAACGGGCTATTGTCCAAGTCTTCGGAATTGTAGACCTTGGCCCGGTTTTCCAGAGTGTCCAGCCAGTATTCCGAGGTGTCCGTCATCATAGAAAGCAGATCGTCGGCGGGGGTATCGTTGCGGGTTGCCTCCAGAAGTTGTTGGAACATGTTATCGAGCATCGCCTGCTTGTCCTGCTCCTGAACCTGTACTTTGGCATCTTTTTCAGCGGGATTGTGGGTAGAAGACGTGTTGGACGAACCCGCACAACCGGCAAAAATCGCCAGGGAGAGCGCAACAACTGCCACAACAATTTTATTTTTCAGTATATGCATCGCGATACCTACCTAAAAATGACTCCCGACGAACTTTTGCGGGCCTGCGCCCTCAAGGGATTTCAGGGCAGCGGTCCCGGCGGCCAGCACCGGAACAAGACCAACACGGGAGTCTTGCTTACACTTCGTGAGTTTAATTTAGAAATCAAATCCTGCGAAGGTCGGAGCGCCCTGGAAAATAAGACCCATGCATTGCGCAGAATGCAGATGGCGTTGGCATTGCAAGTCCGCGAGGAGCCGGCAAGCCCTGAAATGCGCTTTCCGGGGAGCAACGGACACATCCAGCCATCCAACCCACAGTTTCCCCTGTTTGTCGCCCACGTCTTTGACATCATTTGCGCCAAGGGCGGCGACACCAAGACCGCGGCGGCGGCATTCGGCCTAACGCCCAGCGCCCTGGTGAAAATCCTGCGGCAAGACAAAGCCTGTGCAACGAAACTGCAAGGCAACCGCCAGGAAAACGGCCAGAAAAAACTCCACCTGTAAGCCGTACCCACACACATTGTCATCCCGGCCCCCACTCGCTGTCATCCCGGCCTTATCCAGCTGTCATCCCGGGCTTGACCCGGGATCCCCCTCCCCGCATTGTCATCCCGGCCCCCACTCGCTGTCATCCCGGGCTTGACCCGGGATCTGCAAGCCGTCTCACTGGAGGGCAGAAAAACCATCCCGGCACCTGACATTGTCATCCCGGGCTTGACCCGGGATCCCCCCCATTACATTGCATTACCGAAAAGTCTTGCGAACCCAGGCTTTTTGTTGTGGTTCCAAGGGGCTGAGCCCCTTGCGTCATTATACGTTGTCATCCACTACGTGGACAAGTCTTTCTAAGCGCTAAAGCGCTAAGAAATGCTT
>JABUUR010000102.1 GCA_021443065.1 Fibrobacter sp. | reverse complement strand
GGCCGGGATGACAGCGGGAGTGGATCCCGGAGCGGTGTCCGGGATGACAGAATGAAAGGGCGGGATGACAGCTCTCGGGCAATCACCCCGGGTAAAAGACGGTCAATACGTCGGGGCCTACCATAAAGGATTCCTTGGCCACGAGTTTTTCGGGAAGCGGTGGGAAATTCAGGCTGTCCGCCACAAGGCCTTCACGAATGAATGACGAAAGGGCGTCTTCGGCGGTGTGGTCCGTAGACTGCCACAGGTTCCAGCGATTCCACAAAGGGGAGCCGCCTTCATTGACAGCGGCGGCGGCAGACAGCAGCCGGGCAAGTCCCTCTCCGGGCTCCACCATAAGGCGGTGCATGCCCAAGGCAGAAAGATGGTCTAGCATTTCGTTCCAGCAGTCCGCGAAACTGGACTTGGTAAACACCACGGCCTCGGGAATGGTGGGCTGAGAAACGCAAGAAAAGACTAGGGCCCGTACAGCCCCATTTTCTTGAGGGGAGCCTCCGGTAAACACCCGAAGATACGACACTTCTTCACGGCTAAATTCGTGATGGCCCGCCCAGACGATTTTCACGGGATTGTTACCCTTGACCAGCCGGACTTCAAGCCCGGGATTATCCGCAAGAACAGTGCCTGCCCCCACCAGGATGCCATCGCTCATGGCCCT
This sequence comes from Fibrobacter sp., assembly GCA_021443065.1. GTDB lineage: Bacteria > Fibrobacterota > Fibrobacteria > Fibrobacterales > Fibrobacteraceae > Fibrobacter. Next base: position 6,696 of record JABUUR010000102.1, on the reverse strand, counting down.
AAGTCCATGGTTCCAGCAGTCGGCTGCTTCACCCGTGATTTTCAGGGGCTTGCGGGAGCCGTCGGGCAGGACGTACCCCATGGAGCCTTCGTCTGTAACGGCACTCTTGACTTCAACGAAAGTTCGTTTGTTACGGACGTAATAATCGTAGGCTTCGAAGTAGCGTTCAATCTCATCGAAAATTTCACGACCGGCACCTTCAATTTCCAATGGGGTGCGGCGGGCCCGAAATCCCTCCAGGCAAAGGCATTCCTTGCCAAAGCCTTGTGCGGACAAAGCCTCCAGCGGATTGTCAATTTCGGCGCAGACACAGGCATCCAACCCTTCGTGGACTTCGATGCCCGCCTCCTCCAGCACTTGGCGGCTGTTCCCGCGGACAACGGGATTGGGGTCTCCGTGGGCGTAAAAGACTTTCGCAATCCCCGCCTCGATAATCGCCTTGGTGCAGGGGGGCGTGCGGCCATAATGGCAGCAGGGTTCCAAGGTCACGTAAATGGCCGCCCCGCGGGCGAGTTCGCCCGCGTCACGCAGCGCCATGACCTCGGCATGGGCACTTCCGGGGCGCTGCGTACGCCCCTTCCCCACCACAACGCCGTCCTTTACGACAACCGCACCCACCGCAGGGTTGGGCCTGCTTTCGCCAACGGCAAAAAAGGCCTCTTCCAAGGCCATGCGCATGTAGTTGGACACTTCCGCCACCAGACGATACCCAAGGAAACCGCTTTAATCGCGGGGATAAGCCATGAAACCGCCCAGAATATTATGGGCCTTTTCGTAGCCCTGCTGCATCAAGAAATGGGTGGCAAGTTCGCTGCGGCGGCCGGAACGGCAATAGACAAGAATGTCCTTATCCTTGGGAAGTTCCGCAAATCGCTGTTTCAACTCCGGAAGCGGAATGTTTATGGAACCCTGTACAAAACCATCCCTCAGTTCGTTGGGATTGCGGACATCCACAAACACGGCACCCTTCGCACCCATTTCCAGGGCATCCTTCCATTCGATCATGGAGATCTTTTCGGCAATGGCGGAACTTGCCGGCTTGGGGGCGGGCTTCACCTCCGCGGGAGCGGCCTGCACTTCGGCGGCGGGCTTCACATCCGCCTTGGCTTCAACCTTATGTTCATTGCAGGCGGAAAACAGCAGGGCGGCACCCACTGCCAAAAAAATCATTTTGCATTTCATATCAACTCCTTGATATTTGAATCGTTCTTGAAATCAGCCGCGTCCATCTGGATGTACACACCCATGGCGCGATAAACAAACCCTTCCGTCTTTGTCAGGGGGATGGCATTGAACCAAAGAAGGCGGTTTTCCTTGTTAAAGGGCCCCTTCCAGGACTTCGCCTTGCCGGATTCAAAGACTTCGGACAATGTTCCTTGGATAAAGGAATAATACTTGGGCTTGACCACCTCCAGCAAACGCTTTCCAAAGGACTTTTCCGGGCTCATATATTTAAAATCCAGGGCAAAAGCCTGGTTGCAACTTACAATGCGGTAATCGCGATCCACGCAGAAAATGCGAATATCCGGGAAAGAAAGCATGGTCCCGATGGCAGCGTCCAAATTTACGCAGTCGTCGTAGATAGGGTTGTCGAACAACAGGTCCATCCTTCTGGCGGAACCCTTGATCAAGATCCTCGCGTTTTCCTCCAGGTACACCCTGTAGCGGAAACAGTACCACACCAGGTTTCCATCGGAGCCCACGAGCCGCAACTTGATACTGGAATTTTCATCCATGTCCTTGAAGTTGGAGGCACGGAAAGCCATGATCCTTGCGTTGATACGACGTTCGAACATGGAGTATTCCTCGTCCAGCAACAGGGCGTGTATATCCTGAACCCCCACAGACCTTGGAATGACGCGTCCGTCTTCGTCCGTGATTGGGGTAAGCAAGGTGATCTGCCGGGTATCCACGTCAAAACTCCACAAGAAATCCCCCGTATTCTGCAGCAGCAAATCCAGATTGCTCTTGGCGCGGTCCACCTGTTTTCTAAGATCCACATCCATGGTCACGTTTTTAACGAGGAACTCCCAATGGCTGTGGCTAAGGGATTTCTTCATGAACGCCTTCATTTCGTACCAGCGGGTTCCGTTTTCGCCCTTGAACGAAAAAATGAAGGGAATATCGGGATAAGCCTCGGCGCCCTTTATGTATTCCTTCATTCGTGTAAAGTCCTCTTCGGAAAGAATCTCGTCAAAGGAGCCCTTTTCACACAAACGCTCATAAAAGGGGTCGTCAACGGACCTGGGCAAGGCATCTTGCAACAAGCCTTCCTTGGAAACGAACAAAATGAATTCGTTGACGCTTCCAGAAAAATTCTTGTAGGCGTTCAACTTGTCGGTAAAGCCCCTGATCAGCACATGGGATATGGCCAATGCGATAATGATCGCAAAGCCCGTAAAAAGAAGAACCGCCAATATGCCAGGATCGATGAACATAGCATTCCAAAGATAATACTAACAATGCTACAAGATAGTCTTTTTGCCAAATCTTTTGGAAACCCGTCCCCCAATCCTATGAAAACTTTCGTTGTTAAATCCATAAAAAAGGTCCATAGTCCAATCTTTCCAGAAAACCCCCAGGGAAAGTTCCGTGCCAAAGCCGGGAAACTGGTACACCGTCGAAAAATAGACGCAACCCATCTTGACCCCGGCCCCCAAGTCAAGAAAGCCACCGTTCCATTGAAAAAACAAATCGAAGTTTTCCCCCACCTTTGCACCGCCCCCCACCACAAACCCCGTCTGTTTCAGGTCGTCAAACCAGCCGTCCAGCAGGCCGGCCAAGTACATTTGGCGCCATTCAAAAAGAGACCCGGCCTTGAACCTGTGGCGTACCCACAGGTCACCACCCGGAATCCATTCCATGGAAACCCCGTAACCGACCCCCGCCCAGATTCCATAAATTCCATATCCCAGTTGCAATTCCGAATAAGACTTTCTGTACAGGGAATCCATGACGGAAAAATCGTAGACAAAACCCGATCGCAAGGTGCCTTTCCCGAATTCGCCCGAGGCCCCGTAAATAAACTGGCGACCGCCTCCCGAAGACTCGAAACGAAATCCAAAGGCAGGCTGCAACATGCGAGCGGGCGAGGACTCGTAACTCGGCAGTCCTTTCAACGCCAAGGCATTCTCCTGCGAAAAAGCAAGGCAACACAACAACACCCACAGGGCAAGAATTTTTTTGATGTCAACCATACAAAACCTAGGGGCGTAAAAGTATACCGACTTTGTTTTCATAGGAACCCGCTGCAAAGGAGATGAAGGCGACACCTGTCTTGGGCAGATCTTTCAGGGGCACGCCCCACCACATGTTGGATTGCGGGGGGATCCTTGTTTTCCACAGCACATGGCCTGCGGAATCTAGAAGTTTCAGATCTACCGGGAATTCGCTTTCCACCCAGACCCGCAAGGGCGTTCCATCCCGCCTTATCACCCGGGACGATAGTTTGTATGTAAAAGGAGAATCCTTTTTTGAATTTGCATTCCTCTGGAATCCGGGGGTGTACTCCGCGCCTCCGGTTACAGGGTTGAACCCCTGGGGGCAGGCGACCGTGGACTTGTCCCAGGACACAGAGTCCACGACCTGCTCCCCGTAGCAAACGGAAATGCTCCCCGAGGAGTTGTTCAGGTATCCCATGGAAAGTTGAACGATCCGGGCATCCCTGTACCCAAGGTAATCCCGCATGCCCAGGGAATCCTTGGTAAAAATCACCGACTGGTAGGGCCTTATGGAATCGGAGGAATTCTTACTCCACAAACCGCCCCGCCCGCAAAAATGGAACTTTTCCATGGGTAGGTTTTTCCCCGTGCGGTTGTAAACTTCAACCCATTCCGGTTCGGGTTCCTGGGGGCAATGATGGACCTCGGAAACGATCAGCGGGGAATTTCCCGATGAAACAAGCAACGTGTCCAGCCGGTCGTTACCCGAAGCCTCGTCGCAAGGCAGTTCCGCCCTTACCCGCAAGGCTCGCCCCCCGACCTCGGGAATTTCCAGCCCTCCGTAAATGACGGACGAGTCCGAAAGCACCTTACCGCCGAACAGGTCCTCCACCCTGTAGTTGAGCAAGGCAGAGTCGCAGCCTGTCATGGAAATTCGAATCTTCCATTCCATACCGTTACCGCTGGTCAACGCGGAAGCCTCCAGGGGATCAAGCCCGCAGTCCCTTACCCCCTCCTCGTAAAGAGGGTTCGCCTCCCCCGGCGTAGGTTGCGTAACTACCCATCGGTCCGATTCCTTTACCCGCTGAAAACTGGAGCCAGCCTTGGGGCTTGCAAGTCCCACCGAATCCAGACAGGCAGTCCCCTCCCCCTTCCGAAGGGTCCAGGTCCGCCAGTAGGTGCTCCTGGAATTTGGCAGGGACAGGCTCCCCAGCAAGCCGCAAGCCACAGACTCCCTCTGGGGGCAGTAGGCGGAATCGTGGACAAGCACAAGGCGGGATTTATTCGGATTGGCAAACAGCAACGCCGTCTTTTCTTCGAATTGTACAGCAATGCTGTCGAAGGGAGGTTCCTCCGGCCCATCCCCCAGGCGAAGTTCAACGAACTCCCCCTCCCGGTCGCTCCTGTCCACAGGGTCCGCAAACACCTCCACGACCCTCGGGCAGGCAAAAACCGGCGAGCAACTGAAAAGCATCATCAAAAAGAAAAGAACCACCAGCGGCAAAACCACCGACAGCAAAAAAGCAAGGAAAGCCTGCAGGTCGCAGGATTCCTGAATTCTTTTAAACAAAGCACCCTCCGTAGGGTGGTCCGCCCTTAGCCGGTCAAGCCGGCGCTATTTTCTCGGGCAGGATTCCAACAATCCGACAACCTCCGGGGTTAGTCGATGGAATGATCGTTGGGCAGCATATAAGCAAGCGGGTTCACAGGGCTGTTGCCCATCCACACCTCGTAGTGGAGGTGTGGCCCGACGGAAAGGCCGGTGTTTCCCATATAGCCAATGACTTGATAACGGCTAACAAAATCACCCGGTTGCACGGTGTACATTTGCAAGTGACCGTAGCGGGTCTTGAGTCCATTGCCGTGATTCAAGGTTACAAAATATCCAAAGGAATTGCTGTGCTGTGCGATTTCCACCACGCCGTCGGCAGGGGCATAAATCGGAGTCCAGCGTTCGTTGGAAATATCGACGCCCTGGTGCATTTTACCCACCTGCCCTGTGATGGGGTGGACACGGGGGCCAAAGGACGATGCGTACCTTCCCTGGGTGGGGGCGATAGAAGGTACAAAGCGCCAGGAGGACTGCTTCTGGTCCATGTACTTGTTCAAGTTCTTGAAGGAGGCCTCGTTGTTGGCAATCATGTTCCCAAGCCTTGCGGCGGTCTCGTTCAACACGGACATGCGCTCGAAGACCGGGGAGGAATTGCGAAGCAGCAGGGAATCGGGACTCACGTTTCCGCCGGTACCCAGGCAGCGGGTCGCCTCGTCCTGGGTTGGCAGTCCAAATCGTGCATAAAGGCGGTTTTCGTCCCTCAAAAAATCCGAGGAGGTATTTTTTAGGTAGTCCATGGTCCCCTGGATCTGGGACATATCCTTGTCCAACTCCAGGCGGTTCTGGATCTGGTGGCTCAGGATGCCGTCGTACACCGTGGTGGATGTGACCTGAATCACAAAAAGAGCCATGCCAATGAACATGAATACGCGTAGAACCGGCCAAGCCTTGAACAGGAACGCCGGCACGTGCAGCGTCACGGACTTGGTTGAATTCTGGAAGTGTATTGTGGTTTTCAATGATTCCATGGGGCTCTAAAGATACAAAAAACACCTAAAAAATGTCAATGGACCTTGATTTCGATGCTTTTTTGAGATACATTCTTGAAATGGGTTTTGGAGCGACCAAACTAAATCGGATTGTCCAAATCCACGAAATCGGCCGAAATTTGAAGATTTTGGGCAATTTTTTCGGCCAAGGCCCGCACGCCGAACACTTCGGTACGGTAGTGGCCCGCCGAAACCAGATTGAAACCAGCCTCCTCCACCTGGATAGGCACCGCCTCCTTGATTTCGCCGGTGACAAAGGCGTCACACCCCAGTCCCATGGACTCTTCTATGCCGCTTGCGCCAGATCCGCTGCAAATGGCCACCTTCTTGACAAGGCTGCTTCCGAACAGAAATTTATTCTGCAAACCCTTGGGAAAGGCTTTTTCCGCTCTTTCCAAAAACTCCTTCTGCGAGGCAGGGTCGTCCCATTCCCCGACGACACCCACGGTAGATTCCCCCTCTTGCATAAATCCCCGAACAACATTCAAGCCCATGGCCTTTGCGATGAGGGCATTGTTCCCTATTTCCAGATGGCCGTCCAGAGGCAGGTGGAAGCCATAAAGGGAAACGCCATGCTGCATAAGGCGGCGAATGCGCTCCCCGAATTTTCCCGTAAGGACACGCTCCTCCCCCTTCCAGAATCCATTGGGATGATGCACGATGATGCAGTCGGCCCCACGCACCACAGCCTCATCGATAAGGCTGTCCCGGAAATCCACCCCAGTCACCACCTTGGTCACCTTGTCCGAGGCCTCCACACAGAGGCCGTTGTTGCAGTAATCGCGAAAAAACTGCGGGCTGAGCAGTTCATTAAGCCAAGCAGAAAAAAGTTTCAAATCCATGGGGGAATAGTAGTAAAATTAGAGGTTGGTGATTGGTGGTTGGTGATTGGTGGTGAGGGCGCTCGCGTTGCGAGCTTTGAGGTTTGAGGTAT
>JABUUR010000447.1 GCA_021443065.1 Fibrobacter sp. | reverse complement strand
TGCACCATGTCACTGTCGTCCACTTCACCAAAGAAGGTGCTCTCGCCTTCAATGGCAGCCCCCAAATGCCAACGGATTTTACAGAACGCCAATATGAAAACACTCAAGCCGAAAACAACCAAGCCCAAGTCCACCCAACCAAAAGAGACCCCGTCGCCCAAGTTCGGAGACACCAGGAAAACACGTTCCAGCAAGAGACCGAACAAGATGGAAATGTAAATAAGAAGCCGGCCCACCCGGGAATTCTTGATGGACGAAACAAGCAGCAACTGAGGGAAAAGCCCGGCAAAGACAAAGGCGGACGCACAGAATTCACCGACGACCATAAAGTTCCAAAGCCAGATGGCGCATAGCAGCCAGGAACCAATCTTGACCAGCTGTTCCAGGAGGCGCATGCGGTAGCCTTCAAACCAAAGGATGCACCCCACCAGGGCAAGTCCCGAATAAATCGCCCCCACGATAAAATACACCGGAAAAAACGCGCCCTGCCACGAGGGCACGAAGGTAGCCGCGAAATCCAGGCTCACCACGGTATGAACCCAAAGGACCAGCGGGAAAAGAAGCCAACCCAAGGGCTTGCGAATCTTTGCCACCGAGGGGAAACGATTGGCGGCCAGATGGACCCCGAAGAACAATAGCGAAAGTACGGCGTATATCAGGATGCAGCAAAAATCCCACACCAGCGGGGAACGGACGTTTGCGATATTCATGCGGGCGTCGACAAGGGGCATTACCATGTAGAATCTATCCAGCACCCCCAAGTGCATTAGCGGAAAAATCACAGCAACAGCAAGGCTGCACAATGTGGAAAGTTCCGCAAGCATTGCGGTGCGCTTGTCCAACTTGATGTCCAGCACAAGAAAAATTGCCGACAGCAACGTACCTGCGTGAGCAAGACCAATCCAGAACACAAACAAACTAACAGGAGTTCCCCAGAAGGTACAGCCGTCTACAGCCCACGAGGCCGGGCCGCTGTACAAAGCATACCCCATGGCCAACAGGCCCGGCAGCAAAAGCACAAGAGCTATGTTCCTTAAATACTTGTACATCAGCGTTTACCCATTAGAAACACAACCGAAGGGTCCAGGCCCGCAAGCTCCCGGGGCGCGTACAGTTGCCTGCCCGAGGTGGCCTTGACCAAGGGGGATTCCGAGTCCAGCCAATTGCCAAAGACAATGGCATTCCTGGGGCAGCCTTCGGCGCATGCGGTCTTTACACCGCGGCCACGCCACTCCCCGAAGGATTCCGTCTTGAAACGCAGCCGGTCGTCTTGAAGGCGGTGCAAACAAAGGCTGCACTTTTCCATGACGCCTTTTTCGCGCAAGGGAACGCCCTTGTTGAATCGCCTTGCCAGCCCCAACTTCTGGGCATCGTTAAAATTGAATTTGCGAGCTTTGACAGGGCAGTTCGCACCGCAAAATCTTGAACCCGTACAGCGTTTGTACATCATGGCGCTAATACCGTCGGGCGTGTGGTTTGCCGCCCCCGTAGGGCAGACCTTTTCGCAAGGGGCTTCACCACAATGGGCGCACATCATAGGGATTCCGCCCCGCATTTCGATCCAATGCATAAAGCGACCGCGAGACGCTTCTTCATCGGAAACCAAGGGGATGTTGTTCTCCTTGATGCATGCCAAAATACATTTGCCGCAGCCGTCGCAAGCATCCAGGTCGATGGCCATTCCAAACCGATTGTCGCTTGTCGCCGAGGTTGTTTTACCAGGTGCATTTACTCTCACCAAATCCATGGGACCTCGTGTGTGCGACATGGCCAAACGAACTTCATCTTCAAACGCCTTAATTCCAGGCCCCGCAAGACCGGCGTCGGATGCAGTTTCCAATCCGTCTGGAACAATCTTGCGGCAACCGAACAGTAAACCCGCCACAGCCATCAAAGAACAAGACTTTATAAAATCACGACGATCCACAGCCCCTCCTATCGATGGCAGGCAGCGCAATAGGTGGCCGCCCGTTTGAAATTCCGATCGTTGAAAGTTTCACCCTTGTGACACCGCACGCAAGACTGCATGGTCGCTTTCGAGGCAGTATACTGCACGGCAAGCTTCGCCTCTGCGTTCCGCGAGATCGTCGAACCCCCTGAAGCTGTTTTCATCCCATGACAATCCGTGCAGTTCACACCGGCAGCACTGTGCACACCATGATGAAACACCACATGTTCCGGCAACACGGACTTGGACACCCAGGGATGTTCCGGCGCGCGAGCCAAGGTAGAATCCAGATTTTCAATTCCTGGATTTTCAGTCAAGGGCAAACGATGACAGTCCATGCAATCCCTTTTAGACGGCATGTAGGCCTTCGCCGCACTCCTTGCACCCGTGTGGCAGGCAGCGCAGTCCAATCCGATGGAATCACCGTGCAGCCCATGGTCGAAATCAGGAATAGTACCAACCCCTGGCACCAACGTAGAATCAAAATTACCTTGACTCCAGAAAAAATCCGCCATCAGAAAAGCAAAGACAACCCCGAAGACAACCACCATATATTTCACTTGGGCCTCCCCGGGTCATCAGGATTCTTGAGAATGTACAAGAGCCACGCGGTCATCATCTTGGCCTGTACTTCTGTAAGGGGGGCAATATCCATGGCTGGCCACTGGTCCGGGTGCCTTGGCGATGGCGACATCAGGTACTTGACCATTTCCTCGGGATTGTCCACGTACTGTTGCACATTGTCGCGCATTGGGGGAGCTGCAAACTTCCGTGCCCACCGATGGCAGCCTTTGCACTCATTTGTAAAAAAATCCTGTGCCTCGGTCTTCAGTTCCTCAGTCACCGGGGGCAACGAGAAAAGGTCCAGCGCAAGCAGAATGCTGGCTAGAATCAAAATCACCGATGCTACTTTAAATCGAAGTCCCATTGTACAAGAAAATATACTTTATTCACCGGCATGATTCTCAAAAATCAAGAATCATTTCTATCTTATACAACATGGGAATCATTGAAATCATCGTTATCGCCATTGTAGAAGCCATGGACTGCTTCGCCGTCGCAATCGCCACCGGGCTAAGCAAAAGCGGCATCAAATACAGTCGCGCCATGTTGCAGGCGGTAAGTTTCGGAGTATTCCAAGGCGGCATGACCCTCATCGGATATTTCCTGGGCAACTTCGCCGAACAATGGTTTTCTTCCGTGGCAACGCCAATTGCCTGCGCAATCCTCTGCATTTTAGGCGGTCGCATGATCTGGGGTGCCGTTCGCGGTGAAGAGGACGCCGTGGCAGAAGCCAGCGCAAAGAACCTGACCATTGCAAACATCTTGCTTATGTCCGTCGCCACCAGCATCGACGCTTTTGCCGTAGGAATATCCTTCGCCTTCATCAACGCCGACATGGTGACGGCCACCTCCGCAATCGCCTTGGCGAGCCTTCTGATGGGCATTCTCGGCTACGAAATCGGCCGTCGGGCGGCAAAGCAATTCAAGACAAAAATTCCCGAGATCATCGCAGGAATCATCCTCATTGGAATCGGTATCAAAATGCTGTTCTAAAATCTAGCGGTTCCAGCCGTTGGGGGCATCGCCATAAGAGGGAGCCTCCCCGTCTACGGATATATTTCCCGTGTGAATATCGCTACGGACGCCCATCCAGCCCCGCATCCTCTTAATTCGGTCGGACTTTGACTTTTCAAGGCTATCTTTCGTGTCGTGAACCTCGCCGACGTTTTCTTGAGTGTTAATTTCTTCGTTCATAAACCCAAAGATAGCCAAAATTGTCCTTGCAGTCCCGCAATTTTTGCATTTGACAACATGCAACGCCAAAAAAAACATCCCGGTCTTTTCGTAAACTTTTGCTTATAGACAATTTGTCTATGGGATTGTCACGCCACGTTATGCTATAGCCTCTTTTTAAGGGTAAATTATTTTGGGCGTGTTGGGTATTGGGTTAGAAATACGGAAAACAAAGGAGTGATTGTGAAATACAATTTTCAAAAAATTGCGGTAGCCGCGCTTTCCACCATGGGAATGGCGGTTTTAATAGCCTGCGGTGGCGACAGTTCTGTTCAGGGTTATCCCGAATCCAGCGAAACAATCCCTGAGTCCAGCGATACGGTTCTGCCAGGCTCTTCCGAGGTAGCCCCCGCATCCTCTGCGTCCGATTCCGACATCGAGCCCGCATCCTCTGCCACCGTCCCTAGTTCCAGCGCACAAGATTTGCCGACGAGTTCCGAGGCTACGCCCGCAAGTTCCGCAGACGCAGTCCCTTCTTCAAGTTCCATGCAGGCCGCCCCCACCTTCAAGTTCGGGTATGCCTTAGGTAACGCACCCACCCCCAGCAAAGGCTGCGGAAGAGAAACAACCCTCATGACCGACAGGAAGGTTGAAAATGGCGAGCACCATGTGGTAAACGTCAACGGCACCAATCGCGAATACTTTATCACCCTTCCTCAAAATTACGACAACAACAAGAAATACAAGTTGCTGATTGCACTGCACTGCTACGGCAGTTCCGCCGAAGATTTCGTACACCACACTCCGGATTACGACCACCCCACCCCCTATTACGGCCAGCAGGTTCTTGACAAGAACGGCGACTATATTTTCGCCTCTTTCGGTGCCGTGGGAGGCCTTTGGAACAAGGGGCAGGAGGACCATGATTTCTTCGGAAAGGCCCTGACCACCATCGAGGACAACTACTGTATCGACACAAGCCGAGTGTTCATTACGGGATTCAGCTTTGGCGCCATGTTCTCTTACTCCCTGTCTTTGGATTACCAGGACCGCATACGCGCCGTGGCCACCTATGCCGTTGCAGACTGGAACATCTGGCTGCCGAGCGAAGCCAACGCCGAAAAGAACTTGCCCATCGCATGGATGAACGTCCACGGAAAGGCTGACGACCGCTGTACATACGACAGGGCCTTGAGCAGCGCTCTCCCCAGGATTCTCAAGAAGAACGGAAAAGCCTCTGATGGCGACAGTCAATTCACCGACGCTAGCGACGAAAAGCCCGTCGAGAATCAAGGAAACACCGGACACATCTGCCACGATTTCAAGAACGTCGATGAGCGTTTCCCGGTAAAGTGGTGCAGCTGGCCCGGCGGACACCAGTGGACCGCCCACGATACAGGCAACATGAGCGTGGGTTGGAACTGGGAACAGACCTGGGTTCCCGAAGAAGTTCACAAATTCTTCGAACAGTTCTAAACGGCAAGCCCTGTCAGTCAATCCTAGCGCAGGATAAAAAACTTAAAGGTTCAAGGCAAAACGCCTTGGACTTTTAATTTACCAAAGGTTTCTTTCCGCCCTTTGCCTTGGGGCGGACCGTAAAGCATTCGCTCAAGCCCAGTTCCGCCAATAGGTGCAGAAGAATCTTGTACTCGTCACCAGCCACGAAGGATTCATTACTTTGCACAAAAATATTGTACATGTGGGCGGCGTCGTCCACCTGTTTCTGGGGAACTTCAAACATTTCCGTAAAACTCACACCGTAAAGTTTCTTGAAAAGAAAACTGGGCAGAATCATCATCAGGTGAAACCAGTTGGTCACGACCTCGGACTTTTGAGGCTTGGAATTTTGCTGGTGGATAACGTTTACGTTGGTGCGGATTTCCTTACCCATGGCATTCAATTGCAAGGGGCGGAATTCCGGCATCTGGTAAATCTTTGCATCGGCAACCATGTCGAATACGGAACACACAAAGAACTTGGTAAAGTCGGAATAGAGGGCGTAGCCCATGGATTCTACAACTTCCTTTTGTGATTCGGGAACGATTTTTTCCAAGTCGCCGCGAATCTTTCCCATGGCATTGGCAAGGTTACCTTCGGTGCAGCAGATTTCGTAATCCATGTTGGAAAGAATGGACTCTCGAGACAATTCAAAACGGACCACTTCACGCAATTTCTTGTAGGCGTCGGTAGCCTCTTCGCTGAATTCAATCTTTGCACCGTACCTTGATTCCACAGAACGCATTTTTTTTGCAACCAGATCGTCAAAATCTGTATCGTTGCAAATTTGAACGGAGGCAGTAATCATCTGCTTGAAAAGCCCGTTGTAGCGGTTGGCGGCATCGCCCAAAGAAGCGTCAAAATTTAAAAGTCCCTGAAGGGCAGAGTCGAATTCGTTCATAAATATCCTATATGTACAATTCCGTACGCAAATTCAGATCATGTTTTTCCACAGACGTTTTTCTTGGCCAAATATAAAATTTTACAGTCATTCATCTAGCAAGCATCGAACCTGCAGTCCATACAAATTATACTGCGCAGTCACCTGGGCATAATTGTCGTTGGCCACCAAACGAACAATCCTGGTGGAATCCGGAGTCGCAGAGGTAGATGTCCAAAATTCCGCAAGATACCCCGGTTTATAAGGTTCGTCATATACGGTAATTCCAGAGGCTTTTGCATCAAACAAAAGTTCATTGGAACCCAGATCACGACCAAGCCACGATTCCTTTGACTTGAGCATTTGTCCCACAAGGCCGTAGTAGACATCGTCATCTTCGGGCATGGCGATGGAGTTAAGTTCAAGCATGGCGGTCCATTCTTGTTCCGTGGGCAAGTGGCTTTGGGGAGGGCAGGCTTTGGCCGCCTCAGCTACGCCAAAAAATTCATTGCCATTTTCTTGCAGGTTTTCTGCAAACCAAATCTGATTACCCAACCTCACAGTCTTGTACAGACGGTTGTTTCGGGAATCCCAAAAATAACCTAAAGGCGAATAAGACGAGGAACTGCTTGTGACAACAGTTGCACTGCTCATTCGATGCATTGGTAAATTATGACTGCAATTTCCTTGCCGACCATCGATGGAAAAACAGCGAAAAGTTCCACCGGAAGTTTCGCTACTGGAAGACGTTTTTTCAATTACAATGATACTTGATGCAGAATCAATTTCCGTATTTTCAATGAAGGGCGTTCCAGAACCCGAACCAGAATCACCGCAGCCAAACCATGGCAACGAAGCCAATCCCAAAAGGATACTACGGTATTTGCCACGAAAATTCATTGTTCAACATTCCTTAAAAGATTTTCATAATATAAATAAACAGGCACTTTTGTGCAAATTCCCAAGGCAACAATATGCTATATTGACACCCATGAGCGAGTCTACAAAAGAACAGCGTGAGTTTGATTTTCTCCGTTACGGGGAACTGAAAAAGCAACTTGAAGAAGCCAGCCGCCTTTATTACAAAGAGGGCGTTTCCCCCATGAGCGACCAGGACTTTGACTTTGGCCTTAAGGAGATGGAAGCGCTAGAAAAAAAGTATCCCGAACTGGGCAGCGGAACCTCCCTGACCAAGAGCATCGGAAGCGACCTGACCAACGACTTTGCCAAGGTAAGCCATGCGGTGCCCATGCTCAGCATTTCCAACGTCTATAGTGCCGAAGAAATGGCAGAGTTTGTAGAATCCGCTGATAAAGGCCTAGAAGAAATAGGCATGAATTCCGCAGCCCCTTCCCCTGTCATCCCGGGCTCCCCTTCCCCTGTCATCCCGGG